>NZ_JAIUJZ010000147.1:0-29308 GCF_020176775.1 Saccharopolyspora sp. 6M | reverse complement strand
GGGCGGCGTCGAGCCGGGCGGGGGGCGCGTCCGCGCTCGGCGTCGAGCCGCGCCAGGTGACCACCGTGGACGGCTGCACGGTGACGGGGCCGTCCGGGTCGGTGGCCGCGATCGTGATCAGCTCGGTCGTCCAGGTCATCCCGATCGAGGCGGACAGCCTGCTGCGCACCTGCCCGGCGTTGGCCGCCGTGGACGGAGCCAGGTCCTGCGGCAGCAGCGACACGGTGTCGCCGGCCCGGAAGACCTTCCCGGTCAGCGCCAGCCGGATCACCTCCGGCGGTGCGGTCGCGGTGGCCAGCCGGGACCCGGCGACGGTGACGCCGCGCGCGGGCTCGGCGCGCACCGGGGCGACCCCGACCTCGGTGCCTTCGGCCAGCCCCAGGTTCGTCAGCGCCACGTCGTCCACCAGCACCACGCCCGCCGGGGCGCCCCGGTCCGCCGCGGCGGCGAGCGCCACGGTCACCCGGGCCCCGGTGAGGGCCACCGCGTCCCACTGGCGCAGGCCCAGCGCGTCCAGCACTTCGGGGTGCAGCCGCACCACCCCGCGCCTGGTGTCGGCGGCGGACGGGGACAACCGGACGGTCAACGTCAACGAAGCCACACGCCGACAGTACGGCCCGCTCCTGGCGCCCCGTCGGTGCGCGGCACCGCGCACGACCGCGGCCGGATTCGAGGACGGGCGGTCAGCGGGTGTTCTGGTTGCCCCGGTTGCGGCGCAGGCCGAGGCGGCGCCAGCTCAGGCGCGGCCCCTCGGGGCCGCCGGCGCGGCTGCGGCGCATCCGCTGCCGGGCTCCGGCGTGCGCGCGCCGCGGGTGCGGCTGCTGGTGGCCGCGCCGCCGCTGGGTGCGCCTGCGGATGGCGCGCCGTTCGCGAGGAGCCGCCGCCCACGCCTCGGGGTGCGCGGCCAGCCAGCGGTGCCGGTACACGGCGTACGGGATGTGCGCCAGGTACACCACGAGCGCCACCGCGAGCGAGATCAGCGGGAACACGATGACCGCGGCGGCCAGCACGGCCACCAGCACCAGCAGCGGGGCGACCAGCCGTGCGGGAACCTTCGCGGTCTTCAGCGACAGCGTCGGCACCCGGCTCACCGCCAGCGCGGCGACCGCGACCATCCACACCATCACCACCGGCTGCTGCGCCCACCAGCCCGGGTAGCCGAAGTGGGCGGTGAGCACGAGCGGCAGCAGCGCCAGCAACCCGGCCGCGGGGGCCGGGACGCCGACGAAGAACTCCTTGCTGAACGCGGGCTGCTCGGTGTCGTCGAGCAGCGTGTTGAACCGCGCCAGCCGCAGGATCATGCACACCGCGAAGATCAGCGCGGCGATCCAGCCCGCCCGGTTGTCCTGCAGCTGCCACGCGTACAGCGTCAGCGCCGGGGCCACGCCGAACGACATCGCGTCGGACAGCGAGTCCAGTTCGGCGCCCATCCGCGTGGTGGCGTCCAGCAACCGGGCGATCCGGCCGTCCAGCCCGTCGAGCACCGCCGCCACCGCGACGGCCGCGATGGCGCCGACCAGCTGCCCGTTCAGCGCGAACTGCACGGCGGAGAGCCCGGCGCACATCGCCAGCACCGTGATCGCGTTGGGCAGCAGGCGGATTCCGGGCGGGGCGAGGCGGGCGCCGCTCATGCCCGCTCGCCACCCGCCCGCTCGGGCAGTTCGGCGAGGACGGTCTCGCCGCCGACGGTGCGCTGCCCGGGTTCGACGAGGACCCGGCTGCCCGCCGGGACGTAGAGGTCGACCCGGGAGCCGAAGCGGATCAGCCCGTAGGTGCTGCCCGCGGTGGCCCGCTCGCCGCTCTGCACCGAGCAGACGATGCGGCGGGCGACGAGCCCGGCGATCTGCACCACGGCGAGCTCCTGGCCGTCGTCGGTGCGCAGCAGCAGCGAGTTGCGCTCGTTGTCCTCGCTGGCCTTGTCCAGGTCGGCGGAGAGGAACTTGCCGGGGCGGTAGGCGGCCCGCACGATCTCGCCGTCGACCGGCAGCCGCTGCACGTGCACGTCGAAGACGGTGAGGAACGCGCTGATCCGGGTCATGGGCCGGTCGCCGAGCCCGAGCTCGGGCGGCGGGGTGGCGGTCTCCACGTGCGCGACGGTGCCGTCGGCGGGCGCGACCGCGATGCCCGCGCGGCCGGGGGTGACCCGCTGCGGTTCGCGGAAGAACCAGGCGCACCACGCGGTGGCGACGGCGCCGAGCACGCCGGCGGGGCGCCACGCGCGGCGCAGCAGCAGGGTGCCGACGGCGGCGCCGAGCACGAACGGGCGGCCCGCCGGGTGCATCGGCGGCACGGTGTCGCGGGCGAGCTTGGCGAGGTGCGCGAGCGGGTTGCCGCTGGCGGGGGCGCTGCCCCGGTCTGTCTGGGTGCTCATCGAGCTGTACACCCCTGCGTCGGAGGTCGTTACCGCGGCGCGGTGGCTGCGCTGCGGCCGGGCCGGTACAGCATCGCCGACGGGTTCGCGGCCGCTGCGCGAGGGGGCGGAGTCGATCACCGGCCACGGTCGCGCGGCGCCGTGCGCCGGGCGGACCGGGCCGTCGGTGGTGGAGCGCGGGCGGTGCGTCCCGGGAGCGCGGGGCCGGGCGGCGGCGCGGCCGGAGGATCTCCTCGGGACGGGCGCGGCGCGGTGTCTCCGCAGGTGAACGGAAAAGTGGGGGGGGGGGGGGGGGGGGCGGCCGCGGCGCGCGCGCCCCCCCCCCCCCCCCCCCCCCCCCCCCCCCCCCCCCCCCCCCCCCCCAACCGCAAGGCGCCTCCCCGTTGGCGCCGAACGGTCCCCGATGTGGGCCCGTGCACCCCCCGACGGCACACGGAGCCCGGTGTCCGCTCCCTCCCTGGTGAGGAGGGGGCTGACGTCTTGTGAGACGGAGTCGATCGACAGGTTGTTACGCGTTTTCCAGTGTAATTGAGCTCACACGAACTACGTAGCCGCTATCGGAGGACATTGGGCACGAAATTTGTAACTCAGCGTGACAAAACTGGGTCCCCATCACTCACTCGTCCGAGGGTTCCCGGCGGTCGTCGATCCGCATCCGCGCGCCCATCAGCTCGCCGAGACCCCCGTAGGGATCGCCGCGCTCGTCCGTATCGGGCGTGCTGCGCACCTCCAGCTCGGCCACGTCGTCCTCGCCGAGCACCACCGCGTCCGAGCGGACCGTCGAGGAGGACGCGTCGTCCAGGTACAGCTCCAGCTTCAACGACCAGCCCGAGCGATCCTGCACCAGCGTCGTCGCCGCCACGTCCCGGCTGTCCACCCACTGCGCGCCGTCCCGGTCCCGCAGCCGGTCCACCGGGGCGACCATCAGCTCGTCCAGCTCCTCCAGCTCCGACTGCCACATCCGGGCCGAAGCGCCCGCCAGCAGCCGTCGCGCCGTGCTCGCCGAGCTCGGCAGGAACACCAGCCCGCGATCCGTCACCAGCAGGTCGTAGCGCTCGCCCGCGTACTGCACCGGGCTGACGATCCCGGACACCGACGGCTCCGGCTCCGCGGCGGGTTCGCGGGCGTGCTGCAGCGGTACGCCGAGGTCCACCAGCGCCCGGTGCAGCCCGGGCACCAGCCGCGGATCCGCCACCGCCGGGCGCACCAGCCGGTCCGGGTCCAGCGGCCGGCCACCGCTGAGCCGCACCACCGACTCGCCCGCCCAGTCCAGCTCGTGCTGCGCCCGGCCCGCGCACACCAGCGCGTCCACCACGGCGCCGCCGAGCAGCTCGGTGAGCGTGTCCACGGCGGCGTCGTCCACCCGGTCCGGGCTCAGGCCCGGGTTCAGCACCGGGTTGATCAGGTCCGCGCCCTCGCCGCGGTGGATGGCGGCGAGCACCCCGCCGATCGCGGGCGGGCACTCCAGGCCGCTCTGCTCGACCGCCGAGCTCAGCAGGCCCGCCTGCCGGGCGACCTCCGCGGCCCCCGCCTTGCGGGCCAGGTCCGGCCACGGCAGCCGCGGCCCGAGGCCGTCCACGAGCAGCCGGCCCTCCAGCTCGGGAACGCTCTTGCGCGGTTCGCGCAGCAGCGCGAACGCGGGCGCCTCCTCGGGTTCCCGGTCGCCGCCGCGCAGCCGCTTCATCGCCTCCACCCGCTCCCGGGTGGACGGGTGCACGTCGTGCTCCTCGGCGAGGGCCTGCTTGACCCGCTCGGCCAGCTGCGGCTTGCGCTCCGGGTGGTCCATGAACGCCCGGAAGCCCAGCAGCAGGTCCGGGGTGTGCTCGACCTTGGTGGCCATGCTCAGGTACTGCTCGGCGTAGTCGCGCCAGCCGAACTCGATCGCCTTCATCTTGCGCAGCGAGGTGACCGCGGCCCGCTTGCCCGCGGCCTTCACCGCGATGGTGTCCGCGCCGAACCACAGCCGGTCGCCGACCCCGGCAGCCACCGCCGAGTAGGCGCGGGCGTACCCGGTGAACAGCCACTTCACCGGTCCGCCGGTGAGCCCGGTCGCGGTGCGCCGCACGCTGGTCTCCACCCGGTCGGCCAGCACGACGAACTTCCCGGCGCCGACGGTGCGGCCCAGCTCGCGGGCGGTGACGGCGCGCAGTTCGCTGGTGGACAGCCCGGCGATCAGCGGTAACCCGATCTCCAGGTGCCGGGAGCGGACCTTCAGGCCGAGCAGCGCGGTGTCCTCCCGCAGCCGGGCGGTGGGCTGCGAGGTCACCCGGACCCCGTCCGGGGCGGACGCGCCGGACCCCGAGCAGATCGAGTCGACCATCTTCCAGACCTTGGGCTGCGCGCCGCGGGTCAGCTCGACGCCGCGCGGGCGTTCGCGTCTGCGCAGCACGGTCCGCAGCCCGATGCCGATCACCGCGGCCACCACGACCGCGGCGAACCCGGCGCGGACGCCGCCCCCGAAGTCGAGGCGGATGGTGTAGGCCGCTACCAAGAGCAGGCCCAGCACCAAGCAGAGGGGCACGGCGAAGAAGCCGATGTGCAACGCCAGCGCCAAGGTGGCGCGCCAGGGGCCACGCACGGTGTTGAAACTCCCGAGTGAAGGTGTCGACTGCTCGCGGTCCGAACCCGGCGCGACGAGCGCAGCGACGGGAGGTGCGGGGGCAGTCTTAGCGGAAATCAGCCGGACGTCAATCCATCAGAAGTACGTCCACAGTGGAACCGGCGGGCAGTTCCACCGTTTCCTCCGGTACTTCCAGCAGGCAGTTCGCCGTGGCCATCGCGGACAGCAGGTGCGATCCGGGGCCACCGTGCGGGGTGACCTCGTCGGTGGCGGGGTCGTACAGCGCCCTGCGGTACTGCCGCTTGCCGGGCGGGCCCTCCAGCGAGCTGGTCAGCGTCGCCTTCCTGCCGGGCCGCTCGGCCTGCCGGTGCCCGGCCGCGGCGCGCAGCGCGGGCCGCACGAAGACCTCGAAGGAGACCATCGCGCTGACCGGGTTGCCGGGCAGCGTCACCACCGCGGGCCCGCCCCGGTACCGGCCGGCGCCCTGCGGCATCCCGGGCTGCATGGCGACCTTGGTGAACTCGACGCCGTTGCCGGACAGCGAGTCCTTCACCACCTCGTACGCCCCGGCGCTGACCCCGCCGGAGGTGATGATCAGGTCGGTCTCGTCCAGGTGCGGGGCGAGCGCGGCGTGGAACGACGCCACGTCGTCCGGCACGAAGCGCAGCAGCTCGGCGCGCCCGCCCGCCTCCCGCACCGCGGTGGCCAGCATCAGGCCGTTGGACTCGTAGATCTGCCCGGTCCGCAGCGGGGAACCGGGTTCGACGAGTTCCGAGCCGGTGGACAGCACCAGCACCCGCACGGGTCTGCGCACGGGCAGCCGCGCGGCGCCGACGGCGGCGGCGATGCCCAGCTGGGTGGGGCCCAGCGTGGTCCCCGCCGCCAGCACGGCCGTGCCGACCCGCACGTCCTCCCCGGCGCGGCGCACGTGCACGCCGGGTTGCGCCGAGGCGTGCACCCGCACTTCGGCGGTGCCGCCGTCGGTGCGCTCCACCGGCACGATCGCGTCCGCGCCGGACGGCACCTGGGCGCCGGTCATGATCCGGTGCGCGGTGCCGGGCAGCAGCGGCGGGCTGTCGACCCGCCCGGCGGGCAGGTCTTCGGCCACCGGCAGCACCACGGGCTGCTCGGGGCTCGCTCCGGTGACGTCCACGGACCGCACGGCGTAGCCGTCCATCGCCGAGTTGTCGAAGGGCGGCAGCGGGATCGCCGCGACGAGGTCCTCGGCCAGCGCCAGCCCGAGGCAATCGGCGAGCGGCCGGGATTCCACCGGCGCCGGGGTCAGCAGCGCCGCGACCCGCGCGCGGTGCGCGGGCACCGGGGTCAGGCCGGAGGGTCCAGTTGCGTGGGGCACGCCCCGATCATCGGGCATCGGGTACCGGGCTGTCGCCACCGGCGTGCGGAAAGTCGCCCGGGCGCCCGTGGCAGACTGCCGGGCGATCGTGTGAGCGGCGCGGGGAGGGGAGGGGCTGTGCAGGTGCGGAACCGGCACACGCCGTCGTTCGGAGTGTCCCGGCTGCTGCTCGCGCCCGGCGAACCCGTCCGGATCGCCTCCGGTGCGCTGCTGGCCACCAGCTACGGCGTGGCGGTGGAGGTGCGCGGCGGAGGTCTGCTCAAGTCGCTGGCGAAGGGCCGGTCCGCCGCCGTGACCACCTGCACCGCCGGGCAGCAGGGCGGCTGGGTGGACGTGGCGCCCGCGCTGCCGGGTGATCTGCACGTGCTGGAGCCGGACGGCCAGGGCTGGTGCGTGACGGGGTCGGCGTGGCTCGCGTCCGCCTCCGGGGTGCGGTTCGACGAGCAGTGGGCCGGGTTCAAGAACCTCTTCGGCGGGGAGCGCGGTTTCCTCGGCCACGTCAGCGGCCAGGGGCCGGTGGTGCTGGCCTGCTGCGGCGCGCTGGACGTGATGACCTTGCAGCCGGGGGAGTTCCTCACCGTCTCACCCGGGCACGTGGTGGCGTACGGGGATGCGGTGCAGACGCGGTTGCGGCAGCTGGGGCAGGGCGTGGCGCAGTCGTTGAAGACGGGGGAGGGGCTGGTGTTCGATTTCGCCGGCCCGGGCCAGGTGCTGGTGCAGACGCGGGATCCGCGTTCCATGGTGGGCTGGTTGCATTCGCAGGGGTTCGGCGCACCCCGTTCTTGAGCGCGGTATTCGGCGGCGCGGGAATGCGGGCCGCTTTCGGTGGCCGGGTTCGATGCCGGGTCTCGCGGGCGGGCGGCAATGGGGAACGATCTTCATTTCGGATTGCGCCCGCGCTCGTTCCGGATCGGTCCGTCCGGCGGTGCCCGCTGCGCGTTCGCCCGCGCCGCCGGATGCCGGAGCGCGGGTTCCGGCCGGCTTTCGCGCCGCTGCTCCCGCGCCGCTGCGAAATTCGGAATATTCCCTGATTCTCGTGTCGGCGAATCGGCCCAACCGAATCGCTCCGGCTACGCGCCGTGGCTGGGAAATGCACTCGTTCGGAGCAGTATTTCGCGGAAAAGTCGCAATGGTCAACAGCGGACGAACCGGGTCGACTCCGGTAGCGTCATCCGTGCTCCATCGGCGCTTTTTCGGGGCGCTGCGCATCACATTTCAACGAGGAGGACGCCGTGGCGGTCGGCACGGTCAAATGGTTCAACTCGGAGAAGGGGTACGGCTTCATCGCCACCGATGGTGGTTCCGATGTGTTCGTGCACTACTCCGCGATCAACATGTCCGGTTTCCGCACCCTCGCCGAAGGTGACCGGGTCGAATTCGAGGTGAAGGCGGGGCGCGACGGTCGAAGCCAAGCCGACGGCGTCCGCAAGGTCTGAAACCCGCCGCCCAGTGGCCCGCCCCGCAACCGGGGGCGGGCCACTGGGCTCTTCCGGCCCGAACCGGTGGAACCCGCAGACGGGGAAGATCGCGGGACGTTAGGCTCCCTGACGTGTCGGAAGACCTCACCGGGCGCCGTCTCGGCCACTACAAGATCGACGGAGTGCTCGGCCGCGGCGGTATGAGCGTGATGTACCGCGCCACCGATACCCGGCTGGGCCGCAAGGTCGCGCTCAAGATCATGGGCGAGCACATCACCGGCGACGCGGAGTTCCGCGAGCGCTTCGTCGACGAAGCCCGCAACACCTCGGCCATCGACCACGCGAACATCGTGCCGCTGTACGACTTCGGCGAGGTCGACGGCATGCTCTACATCGCGATGCGGCTGGTCGACGGGTCCGACCTGGCCAGCCTGATCAAGGACGGGCCGATCTCGCCGCCGCGCGCGCTGGAGCTGCTCAGCCAGGTCGCCGAGGCGCTGGACATGCTGCACGAGCGCGGTCTGGTGCACCTCGACCTGAAGCCGGCGAACGTGCTGGTGACCTCGCGGGAGTCGTCCAACGAGCACGTGTACCTCGCGGACTTCGGGCTCACCCGCCGCGGCGCGACCGGGCACCGCACCAGCTCCGGCGACTTCCTCGGCTCCCCGACCTACGCCGCGCCCGAGCACCTGCGCGGCGAGCCGGTGGACGGCCGCACCGACCTGTACGCGCTGTGCTGCATGCTGTTCGCCTGCCTGACCGGCGGCCCGCCGTTCCAGGGCCAGGTGCAGGAGGTCATCCAGGGCCACCTGGGCACCGCGCCGCCGTCCGCGCTGTCGCTGGTGGCGCTGCCGGTGGGGCTGGACGAGGTGCTGCGCAAGGGCATGTCGAAGAAGGCCGACCAGCGCTACGACACCTGCAAGGAGCTGATGGCGGCGGCGAAGGCCGCGCTGAACGCGCCGCCGGACGCGCCGACGAAGAAGACGATGCCGACGCTCGGGCCGCCGTCCGGCCCGCAGCAGGTCCAGCCCGCGCCGCCGCCGGCCCGCTCGCCGCAGCAGTCCGGCCCGGTCCCGCCGCCCGCCGCGCCGGTCACCGGCCCGCAGCCCGCACCGTCCGGCCCGCAGCCCGCACCGGGGCCGCAGCAGTCCGGTCCGTACGGCCCGCCGTACCAGCAGCCGCCGCGCCCGATGTCCGGTCCCGGCGCCGATCCGGTGCGGTTGCGCCCGCCGATGCCGGCGCAGTCCGCGTCGTTCGCCACCGACAAGGGCGGTGGTTCGGCGAAGTGGCTGGTGCCGCTGCTGATCGCGCTCGCCGCGATCGTCCTGGTGATCGTGTTCATCGCGCTGGCGTCCTCGTCGAGCGGCGGTTCCGGCGGCTCCGGCGGGGCCACGACGTCGGCCGCGAACTCGTCCTCGGTCGAGCCGAGCGGCCTGCCCACCGAGGTCCCGACGGTCGGCCGCTGAGCATGGCGTCGGCCACCCCGTCGGGTGGCCGCGTACGGCCCGAACGGGGGAAATGCGGCTGGTCGGGGCATCGCGCGCCGAAGCGGCTTGCACTCGCCCGGCGTGAGTGCTAAACCTGGATTTGGCACTCAGCGCAGTTGAGTGCCAGGTCGGGACGGTGAGGCCGTCCGCGCTCCGCCACACGACGGCGGGTGCGCGACCGGTCGTCCGTCGCGGGCACCGAGCCTGGCCGAGCACAGAGTCCTGCCACGGGGTGAATCTGCCTTTCGTGGCGTCCAGATAGGTGGAGGACCACACCGCAATGGCCAAGATGATCGCGTTCGACGAGGAAGCCCGCCGCGGCCTTGAGCGCGGCATGAACACCCTCGCTGACGCCGTCAAGGTGACGCTCGGGCCGAGGGGCCGCAACGTCGTGCTCGAGAAGAAGTGGGGCGCGCCGACCATCACCAACGACGGCGTCTCCATCGCCAAGGAGATCGAGCTCGAGGACCCGTACGAGAAGATCGGGGCCGAGCTCGTCAAGGAAGTGGCGAAGAAGACCGATGACGTCGCCGGTGACGGCACGACGACCGCCACCGTGCTCGCCCAGGCGCTGGTGCGCGAGGGTCTGCGCAACGTCGCCGCCGGCGCCAGCCCGATCGCCCTGAAGCGGGGCATCGAGAAGGCCACCGAGGCGATCGCCGAGCAGCTCCTCAAGAGCGCCAAGGAGATCGAGACCAAGGACCAGATCGCCTCCACCGCGGCGATCTCGGCCGGCGACCGCCAGATCGGCGAGCTGATCGCCGAGGCCATGGACAAGGTCGGCAAGGAAGGCGTCATCACCGTCGAGGAGAGCAACACCTTCGGGCTCGAACTCGAGCTCACCGAGGGCATGCGCTTCGACAAGGGCTACATCTCGCCTTACTTCGTCACCGACACGGAGCGGATGGAGGCGTCGCTCGACGACCCGTACATCCTGCTGCTGAGCTCCAAGGTCTCGAACATCAAGGACCTGCTCCCGCTGCTCGAGAAGGTCATGCAGGCCAACAAGCCGCTGCTGATCATCTCCGAGGACGTCGAGGGCGAGGCCCTGTCCACCCTGGTGGTCAACAAGATCCGCGGCACCTTCAAGTCCGTCGCGGTCAAGGCCCCCGGCTTCGGCGACCGCCGCAAGGCGATGCTGCAGGACATGGCGATCCTGACCGGCGGCCAGGTCATCAGCGAAGAGGTCGGCCTCAAGCTGGAGACCGCGGACCTGCCGCTGCTGGGCCAGGCCCGCAAGGTCGTCGTCACCAAGGACGAGACCACCATCGTCGAAGGTGCGGGCGACGACGAGCAGATCGCCGGCCGGGTCAACGAGATCCGCGCCGAGATCGACCGCTCGGACTCCGACTACGACCGCGAGAAGCTGCAGGAGCGCTTGGCCAAGCTGGCCGGTGGCGTGGCCGTCATCAAGGCGGGTGCGGCGACCGAGGTCGAGCTCAAGGAGCGCAAGCACCGCATCGAGGACGCGGTCCGCAACGCCAAGGCCGCCGTCGAGGAGGGTGTCGTCGCCGGTGGCGGCGTGGCCCTGCTGCAGGCCGCCGTGTCCGCGTTCGACGGCCTCAAGCTCGAGGGCGACGAGGCGACCGGTGCCAACAGCGTCAAGCTGGCCGTCGAGGCCCCGCTGAAGCAGATCGCGATCAACGCCGGTCTCGAAGGCGGCGTCGTGGCGGAGAAGGTCAAGAACCTGCCCGTCGGGCACGGCCTCAACGCCGCGACCGGCGAGTACGAGGACCTGCTGGCGGCCGGCGTGCCGGACCCGACCAAGGTCACCCGCTCGGCGCTGCAGAACGCCGCGTCGATCGCCGCGCTGTTCCTGACCACCGAAGCCGTGGTCGCGGACAAGCCGGAGAAGGAAGCCGCCGGTGCGGCCGGCGGTGGCGACCCGATGGGTGGCATGGGCGGCATGATGTGACCCAGGCCGGTCACCGGGGTTCGCGCTGAATCCCAGCAACCGCACGAGAAGGGCCGTCCCGTTCCGGGGCGGCCCTTCTCGCGCTCCGGGCCCGGCCGGCCTGCGGCCGATCGGGGGACGCTGCGGCCGGACGCGTGGCGCAAGCCGGTCAGGTCGCGGCGTCCGCCGGGACGGTGTGATCTCCTGAGCACCCACGTGACACGTCCGCTCAGGTCGAGGAGGTTCGGGCGAATGGCCATTCCAGGTGCGTTGCGCCGGTTCGGTGGTTCGGCGGCGATCGTGCTCAGCGCCGCGCTGGTCGCCGCGGGTTGCACCGACGCGGCACCGCCACCGCCGCAGCCCGGCGCGGGCGCGGAAGCGGGGCCGTCGTCCTACCCGGCCGAAGGCGTGCCCGAGGTGGTGCCGCAGCCGCAGAAGGCCGAGCGGCTCGGCGACGACGTCGCGGTGCGCGGCAAGGTCGAGCTCGTCGTCGACCCCTTCGTGGACGAACCCACCCGGGACCTGGCGCAGCGCGTGCTGCGCGAGGCCGGTGCCTCCGACGTGGTGGTGCGCGAACCGGGCCCGCCCGCCGAGGACGCGACGCTGCTGGTGCGGATCGGGGACCGGATGGCCCCCGGCGTGGTGAAGGGCCTGCAGGCCAACGGGTGGGGCGCGCCGTCACCGCTGCCCGCGGAGGGCTACGTGCTCGCCGCGCGCGGCGGCCAGGACACCGTGGTGATCGGCGCCGACGACGCGGCGGGCGCCTACTACGGCGTGCAGACGCTGCGCCAGCTCGCGTCGCCCGGCCGGATCGCCGGGGTCGGCGTGGTCGACCAGCCGAACATGCCGATCCGCGGCTCCATCGAAGGCTTCTACGGGAGCCCGTGGACGCACGCGGAACGGATGGACCAGCTGGCGTTCTACGGCGACGTCAAGCTCAACACCTACGTCTACGCGCCGAAGGACGACCCGTACCACCGGGAGCGCTGGCGCGAGCCGTACCCGGCGGACAAGCTCTCCGAGGTGCGCGAGCTGATCGGCCAGGCCGCGGCGCACCACGTGCGGTTCACCTTCGCGCTGTCCCCCGGCCAGTCGATCTGCTTCAGCGACCCCGCGGACTTCCAGGCGCTGCTGGCGAAGCTGCAGGCCGTGTACGACTCGGGCGTGCGGGACTTCTCGGTGCCGTTCGACGACATCTCCTACACCCGCTGGAACTGCGGGGAGGACCAGGCGCGCTACGGCGCACCCGGCGAGTCGGCGGCGGGCCGCGCGCAGGCGGAGATCCTCAGCCGCGTGCAGCGCGAGTTCATCGACACCCACCCCGACGCGCGCCCGTTGCAGATGGTGCCCACCGAGTACTCCGACTACGACGACTCGCCGTACAAGACGGCGCTGCGCGAGGGTCTGGACCCGCGGGTCGTGGCGATGTGGACCGGGGACGGCGTGATCCCGCGGCAGATCACCGTCTCGGACGCGGAGAAGGCCGCGCAGGCGTGGGGCCGGAAGGTGTTCCTGTGGGACAACTACCCGGTCAACGACTTCGACGGCTCCGAGGGCCGGTTGCTGCTCGGGCCGTACGGGGAACGCGAACCGGGCTTGGGCGAGCAGCTCGTCGGTGACGTGGTGAACCCGATGAACCAGGCCGCGGCCAGCAAGGTCGTCGAGATCGGCGCGGCCGACTTCGCCTGGAACGACGACGACTTCGACGCGCAGCGCGCGCACCGCGCGGCGGCGCGCTACCTGGCGACGGACCCGGCGGCGGCGTTGCGCCCGGCTTCGGCGGCCGACCCGGCGACGACGCGGGCCCTGCAGGTGTTCTTCGACCTCAACAGCATGGCGCCGCTGGCGAACGGTTCCCCATGGCTGCCGCCGGCGCCGGAGCTGGCGCGGCGCATCGAGGAGTTCCGCTCCGGGTGGGGCGGCGGGGACCGGGCGCAGGCGCTGAACGAGCTGCGGGACTACGCGCGGCAGATCGCGGACGCCCCGGAGCTCATCCGCGAGTCGGCGCCCGCGGACTTCGTCGCCGACTCGGAGCCGTGGCTGCGGGCCACCGACCTGTGGGGTGACGCGCTCGTGACCACGGTGGACGGCCTGCAGGCGCGGGAGGACGGTGCCGGGCAGGTCGCGGACGAGCGGTTCGCCGTCGCGGCCGACCTGGCCCGCCGGGCCGAGCAGGTGCAGACGATTCCGGGTGAGACCCGGCCGCAGGGCCCGGTGCGCCTCGCCGACGGGGTGCTGGACGTGTTCGTCCGGCAGGCCCCGCAGCTGTAAGCCGGTCGGCGGGGGCTCAGCCCTCCGGGACCAGGACCCAGCAGACCAGGTACAGCAGGATCCCGGTGCCGAAGCCGAGGACGGTGGCGGCGACCAGCGCGACCCGCACCAGGGTCGCGTCGATGCCGAGCAGGTCGGCGGCGCCGCCGCACACCCCGGCGAGCATCCCGTCCCGCCGCCGCCGGAACTTGCGGGGTGCGGCGGGGGGGGGGGGGGGGGCGCCGCGGGCGGGGGGGGGGGGGGGGGGGCCCCCCCGCCCCCCCCCCCCCGCTGGGGGGGGGGGCGGCGGCCCCGGGGTCCGGCACGGGCGGGGGGGGGCGGGGGGGGGGACCCGCCGCCGAGGCCGTCCGGCCCGGTCTCGGTGGTGCCGGTGTCCAGGTGGTTCGTCGTCTCCGTCATGCCACCAGCCTGGTCGCCGGACGGCCCCGGAACATCCGGGGCGACCCCGGTCCGCACCCCTACGCCTTCCGGCGCCCGCCTCCGGGAAGCCCCGCACCCGGACGGTCCGGCACCCCGCCCGTGACATGATCGGCTTCGAACGGAAGGGGTGGCATGAGCCGGTTCAGCGGGTTCCCCGCGCACGTCGAGAAGTACGTCGGCACGGTCCGCGGCGCGGACTCCCGCGGCACCGGCGGGCGCGAGCGCGCGTACCACCTCGTCTACTGCGACCACCGCTCCGGGCCGTACGTGTCGGTGCTGACCAGCGGGCTGCGCGAGCACACGGCGGGCGCCCCGCTGCCGCAGGAGGTGCTGTGCACGGTGCACGCCGACCAGGAGATCCACGGCAGGCACCTCACGGCGGTGGTCGCCGAACTGCTCACCGAGTCGAACAGCCGCGTCGGCTACGGTGCCCTGATCATGAACGACCGCCTGCTGCTGCCGGAGACCGAGATCGCGGGCGCGCTGGCCGCGCCGCACCCGTACCTGGCCGACGAGTTCGACGTGCTGCTGGACGAGGACGGCGGCCCGGTGCTGCAGCTGATCACGCTGCTGCCGGTCACCCGCGGCGAGTCGCAGCTGGTGGCCCGCTACGGCCGGGACGCCCTCTACGACCGCTGGGAGCAGCGGAACGTGGACCTCACCGACATCCGCAGGCCGTCCGCGGCCTGACCCGCGCGAGCCGGGCGCCGCGCGGCCCGCGGGTGGTTACGCTCGCGGGATGGGTGAGTGGCGTTCCCCGGCCGAGGTGGCCGCGGCGCTGGACGCGACCGGGTACCTGCCGGACGAGGGCATCGCCACGGCGGTGTTCCTCGCGCTGCGGATGCACCGCCCGCTGCTGTGCGAGGGCGAGCCGGGCACCGGCAAGACGGAGCTCGCGCGGTCGCTGGCCGCGGCGCTCGGCGTGCGGCTGATCCGGTTGCAGTGCCACGAGGGCATCGACGCCGCGCAGGCCCTTTACGACTGGGACTTCCCGCGGCAGCTGCTGCACCTGCGCACCTTGGAGGCCGCGGCGGGCGGAGCGCTGGACGCGGACGCCGCGGAACCTTCGCTGTACCGGGAGCGGTTCCTGCTGGCCCGTCCGCTGCTGCGGGCGTTGCGGGAAGCGCCGTGCGTGCTGCTGGTGGACGAGATCGACCGCGCCGACGACGAGTTCGAGGCGTTCCTGCTGGAGTTCCTGTCCGAGCACGCGGTGAGCATCCCGGAGTTCGGCGAGGTCCGCGCCGAGGTGCCCCCGGTGGTGGTGCTGACCTCGAACCGCACCCGCGAACTGCACGACGCGCTGAAGCGCCGCTGCCTGTACCACTGGCTGGACCACCCGGACCTGGCGCGGGAGGTCGCGATCCTGCGCCGCCGGTCGCCCGGCCTGGACGAGCGGCTCGCCGCGCAGGTGGCGGACGCGGTGCAGCGGATGCGGGAGCTGGAGCTGGTGAAACCGCCGGGCGTGGCGGAGGCGCTGGACTGGGCGCGGGCGTTGCAAGCGCTGGGCGCCGCCGAGTTCGACCCGGAGCGGGCGGCCGCCGCGCTCGGTGCGGTGCTGAAGTACCGGGAGGACGCGGACCGGGTGCGCGCCGCCGGGCTGCTCGGCTGACGCCGGGCATCATGGAGCGGTGAGCACCACCGCCGGTCTCGTCGGTTTCGCCCGGTCGCTGCGGTTCTCCGGCATGGCCTGCGGCCCGGACCGG
Organism: Saccharopolyspora sp. 6M; assembly: GCF_020176775.1. Classification (NCBI taxonomy): domain Bacteria; kingdom Bacillati; phylum Actinomycetota; class Actinomycetes; order Pseudonocardiales; family Pseudonocardiaceae; genus Saccharopolyspora; species Saccharopolyspora sp. 6M. Next base: position 13,830 of record NZ_JAIUJZ010000147.1, on the reverse strand, counting down.
GTGCGGGCGTTCCTGGCCGCCACCGCGCACACCGGGATGGCGGAGCGCTCCGCGGTGTACTGGGCGGGCCGGGTGACGTTGTGCGCGGACCCCGCGGACCTGGCCCGTTACGACGCCGCGTTCGCCGCGTGGTTCGGCGGCGCCGCGCCGCGGCCGCGGGCACCTGCCGCGCCGCGCCGGGCTCGGATCGCCCCGCTCGAACCGGGGGAGCGGCAGCAGGAGTCCGAGGAGGCCGAGCCGGTGCGCGCCGCGGCCGCCGACGAGGTGCTGCGGCACCGGGACCTCGCCGGCCTGGGCGAGGCCGAGCGCGAACACCTGCGCCGTCTGCTCGCGACCGTGCGGCCCGATCCGCCGGACCGGCCGGCCGCGCGGTGGCGGCGGGCCCGGCACGGCCCGCTGGACGCCCGGGCGACGTTGCGGGCGGTGCTGCGCTCCGGGGGCGAGCCGCCGCGGCTGGAGCGCAGGCGCCGCGGCCGCCGGGCCCGGCGGGTGGTGCTGGTGGTCGACGTCTCCGGGTCGATGGAGCCGTACGCGGACGCGCTGCTGCGGTTCGCGCACGTGGTGGTCCGCCGGGCTCCGGCGAGCACCGAGGTGTTCACGCTCGGCACCCGCCTCACGCGGGTCACGGCGCAGCTGCGCGGGCGCGACCCGGAGCGGGCGTTGCGGGCCGCCGCGGCGGCGGTGCCGGACTTCTCTGGCGGCACCCGGCTCGGCGAGGTGCTGCGGGCCTTCCTGGACCGGTGGGGGCGGCGGGGCACGGCGCGCGGCGCGGTCGTCGTGGTGTTCTCCGACGGCTGGGAGCGCGGTGATCCGGCGCTGCTCGGCGAGCAGCTGCGGCACCTGCGGCGGCTGGCGCGGGCTGTGATCTGGGCGAACCCGCACGCCGGGCACGGCGGGTACGCGCCGGTGCAGTCCGGGATCGCGGCGGCGCTGCCGCACTTGGACGCGCTCGTACCGGGGCACAGCCTCGGCTCGTTGCAACGGGTGTGGGCGGAAGTCGTCCGCCTGGGCGGGAATGCGACGGCCGTCCGGGGTGCTGAGATGGCCATGACACGGCGAGGTGCAGCGGAGGTGGGCCGTGCGTGACGTGCTCGACGAGGTGTTCCAGCGGTGGGAGTCCGGGGAGTCGGTCGGCCTCGGCACGGTGGTCGCGACCTTCCGGTCCGCGCCGCGCCCGCCCGGGGCGTCGATGCTGGTCACCGAGGGCGGTGAGGCCGTCGGCAGCGTCTCCGGCGGGTGCGTGGAAGGAGCGGTGTACGAGCGGGCGACCGCGGTGCTCGACGGCGAACCGGCGGCGTTGCAGCGCTACGGCGTCAGCGACGACGACGCGTTCGCGGTCGGATTGACCTGCGGCGGCATCCTCGACGTGTTCGTGGAGCGGGTGGACCGCGATTCGTTCCCCGACTTCGACGCGGTCGCGAAGTCGGTGCGCGAGGAGGAACCGGTGGCGGTCGCGACCGTCGTGGACCATCCCGATCCGGCCCGGGTCGGTGCCCACCTGCTCGTGTGGCGGGAGCGCACGCAGGGTGGGCTCGGCGAGGCACGGGTCGACGACGCGGTCGCCGACGACGCCCGCGGCATGCTCGCCAGCGGTCGCAGCGGCGTCCTGGAGTACGGGCCGCAGGGGCAGCGGCGCGGCGAGGGCATGCGGGTGTTCGTGAACGCCTTCGAACCGCCGCCGCGGATGCTGGTGTTCGGCGCGATCGACTTCGCCGCGGCGATGGCCCGCATCGGCTCGTTCCTCGGCTACCGGGTGACGGTGTGCGACGCGCGGCCGGTGTTCGCCACCCGCTCCCGGTTCCCCGGGGTGGACGACGTGGTCGTGGACTGGCCGCACCGCTACCTCGCGGCGGAGGCGGAGGCGGGCCGGCTGGACGCGCGGACCGCGGTGATGGTGCTGACGCACGACCCGAAGTTCGACGTGCCGGTGCTGGAGATCGCGCTGCGGCAGCGGCTCGGCTACGTGGGCGCGATGGGTTCGCGGCGCACCCACGACGACCGGATGCTGCGGTTGCGGGAGATCGGGGTCCCGGAGGCGGACCTGGCCCGGTTGTCCTCGCCGATCGGCCTGGACCTGGGGGCCCGCACCCCGGAGGAGACAGCGGTGTCGATCGCCGCCGAGCTGATCGCGCTGCGCTGGGGCGGGCTCGGCGCCCGGCTCACCGAGACGGAAGGACCCATCCACCGCTGACGGCCCGCCCGCTCGGGGCGACTCCTGGTGCCGACCGACTACGTGGAGGTCCCCGGCTCGCCCGGGGTCGCGGAGCTGGCGCCCGGCGAGACCGCCTACGCCGGCGTGCGGGCCGAGTACGGGGAGACGGACTTCGTCGCGGTCGGGTTCGGCGCGACCCCGGCGGGCACGGCGGGGTTCAGCAACGTCGTGGTCGAGGGGCCGGGGAGCCGTACCCGTGGCTGCCGATCACGAGCCTGCGGATCGGCACCGTGCAGCCGACCCCCGACGGCGTCCTGCTCTGAGGCCGGGGGCGGTCGTCCCGTTCGGGGCGATCGCCACCCGCGCGCGAGCGTCCGGGTTGCTCGCGGAGGGGCGGCGTAGCAGGCTCGGTGGATGTGACCCCCGTCACTCGAACGGGGCTCGCGTTTCCCGAACGCCCGCGCTCCCGCGGCCCGTCCTCTGGAGGCCCGATGCCGCGCATCACCGTCAACGTCGACGGCACCGACCACACCGACGACGTGGAGCCCCGAACCCTGCTCGTGCAGCACCTGCGGGAGCGGCTCGGCAAGGTCGGCACCGTCGTCGGCTGCGACACCAGCAACTGCGGCGCCTGCACCGTCCACCTGGACGGGCAGAGCGTCAAGGCCTGCTCCGTGCTGGCGGTGCAGGCCGACGGACACCACGTCACCACGATCGAAGGGCTCGCCCGCGACGGCGAGCTCCACCCCTTGCAGCAGGCCTTCCACGACGCCCACGCGCTGCAGTGCGGGTTCTGCACCCCCGGCATGATCATGCAGGCGCTGGACCTGCTCGCCGAGACGCCCGACCCGGACGAGCAGCAGGTCCGCGAAGGCCTCGAAGGCAACCTGTGCCGCTGCACCGGCTACCAGAACATCGTCCGGGCCGTCCAGGACGCGGCGCGGCGGATGCGCCCCGGGGCCGGGCCACCGCTGGAACAGGACGCCCCGCGGCAGCGCACGTCCGCCGAGACCCGGACCGAGGTGGGGCGGCCATGACCTCCACCGCCGAACCGGAACTCGGCCGCGCGCGCAAGCGCAAGGAGGACGCCCGCCTCATCACCGGGCGCACCCGCTGGACCGACAACATCGCGCTGCCCGGCATGCTGCACCTGGCCGTGCTGCGCAGCCCCGCCGCGCACGCCCGCATCGCCTCCATCGACACCGAGCGCGCCGCGAAGATGCCCGGCGTCCGCGCCGTCCGCGCCGTCCGCACCGGCCGCGACCTCGCCGCCGTCCAGGGCAGCCTGCCGTGCGCGTGGCCGATCACCCCGGACATGAAGGCGCCGCAGGCGCCGTCGCTGGCGGTGGACGCGGTGCACTTCGCCGGGGAGGCCGTCGCCGTCGTCGCCGCCCGCAGCGCCGCCGAGGCCCACGACGCGCTGGACGCGATCGACGTGGACTACGACGACCTGCCCGTGGTGCTCGACCTCGACGCCGCCGCAGCCGCGGATTCCCCGCTGGTGCACGAAGAACTCGGCACCAACCGCAGCGCCACCTGGACCTTCGACTCCGCCGAGGCGGGCACCGGCGGTGACGTGGAGCGGGCCCTCGCCGAAGCCGAGGTGCGGATCGACCGGACCTTCCGCCAGCAGCGGCTCATCCCGGCGTTCATGGAACCCCGCTCCGTCGTCGTCGACCCCACCGGCGACCAGTGCACGATGTGGTCGGCCACCCAGGTCCCGCACATCCTGCGGCTCATGCTGGCGACCACGCTGGGCGTGCCGGAGCAGCGGATCCGGGTGATCGCGCCGGACGTCGGCGGCGGGTTCGGCGGCAAGCTCCAGGTGACCCCGGAGGAGATCATCACCTTCCTGCTGGCCCGCGAACTCGGCGTGCCGGTGAAGTGGACCGAATCCCGCTCCGAGTCGATGGTCGCCGCCCACCACGGCCGCGACCAGGTGCAACGGCTGTCGCTCGCCGCGCGCCGCGACGGCACCGTCACCGGGCTGAAGGTGGAGCTGCTCGCCGACATGGGCGCCTACCTGCGGCTGGTCACCCCGGGCGTGCCGATCCTCGGCGCGTTCATGTTCAACGGGATCTACAAGTTCCCGGCCTACCACTTCAGCTGCACCACCGTGTTCACCAACAAGACGCCGACCGACGCGTACCGGGGTGCCGGGCGGCCGGAGGCGACCTTCGGCATCGAGCGGATGATGGACGAACTCGCCGCCGAGCTCGGTGCGGACCCGCTGGAACTGCGGCGCAAGAACTGGATCGAGCGCGACGAGTTCCCGTTCGACACCGTCTCCGGGCTGACCTACGACTCGGGCGACTACGCGGCGGCGACCGACGAGGCGGTGCGGCTGCTGGGCTACGCGGAGCTGCGCGCCGAGCAGGCCGAGCGCAGGCGGACCGGTGCCACGGTGCAGCTGGGCATCGGGGTCTCCACGTTCACCGAGATGTGCGGGCTCGCCCCGTCCCGGGTGCTCGGGTCGCTGTCCTACGGCGCGGGCGGCTGGGAGCACGCGGCGATCCGGGTGCTGCCCACCGGCGGGGTCGAGGTCGTCACCGGCGTCTCCCCGCACGGGCAGGGCCACGAGACGGCGTGGAGCCAGCTGGTCGCCGACCGGCTCGGCGTGCCGTTCGAGGACGTCGCGGTGCTGCACGGCGACACGCAGACCTCGCCGAAGGGCCTGGACACCTACGGTTCGCGGTCGCTCGCCGTGGGCGGCATGGCGGTGGTCGCCGCCGCTGACAAGGTGATCGAGAAGGCGCGGCGGATCGCCGCGCACCTGATGGAGTGCGCCGAGGACGACGTGGAGTTCGAAGCGGGCCGGTTCGGCGTGCGCGGCACCTCGCGGAGCACCGCGTTGGGCGAGGTGGCGCTGGCCGCGTTCGCCGCGCACGACCTGCCCGAAGGGGTCGAGCCCTCGCTGGACGCCGACGCCACCTTCGACCCGGAGAACTTCTCGTTCCCGCACGGCACCCACCTGTGCGCGGTCGAAGTGGACACCGAGACGGGCCGGGTGCGGATCCGCGAGTACGCGTGCGTCGACGACGTGGGCACCGTGGTGAACCCGCTGATCGTGGAGGGCCAGGTGCACGGCGGGCTCGCCCAGGGCATCGCGCAGGCGCTGTACGAGGAGGCCGTGCACGACGAGAGCGGCACCCTCACCACGGCGACGCTCGCCGACTACCTGGTGCCCTCCGCCGCGGACCTGCCGGAGTACACCACCGGCCGCACCGAGACGCGGGCGACGTCGAACCGGCTGGGCGTGAAGGGCGTCGGGGAGGCGGGCACCATCGCCTCCACCCCGGCGGTGGTGAACGCGGTGGTGGACGCGATCCGCCACCGCGGGGTGACCGACGTGGAGATGCCGTGCTCACCGCAGCGGGTGTGGCGGGCGATCACCGGGGCGCGCGCCTCCGGCGCCACCGCACCGGAACCCGGCGGCGGCACGGGTTCGATGAACCGAGTTCCAGGAGGCGACCGATGATCCCGGCGGCGTTCGACCACATCGCACCGTCCACCGTGGAGGAAGCGGTGCGCGCGCTGCGGGAGGCCGGGGACGAGGCGAAGGTGCTCGGCGGCGGGCAGAGCCTGCTGCCGGTGCTGCGGATGCGGCTCGCCGACCCGCAGCTCGTCGTCGACCTCGCCCGCATCCCGGAGCTGCGCGGCGTGCGGGAGGAGGGCGGCACCGTCGTGATCGGCGCGATGACCACCCACCACGACGTGCTCCGGGACCGGCTGGTCCGCGCGCACCTGCCGCTGCTCGCGCAGGCCACCCGCACCGTCGCCGACCCGCAGGTGCGCCACCGCGGAACGTTCGGCGGGGCCCTCGCGCACGCCGACCCGGCCGGGGACCTGCCCGCGCCCGCGCTGGTGCTGGACGCGGAACTGGTGCTCGCCGGGCCGGACGGGCGGCGGACCGTTCCGGCCGCCGAGTTCTTCACCGACCTGTTCACCACCGCACTGGAACCGGACGAGCTGCTGGTGGAGGTGCGGCTGCCGAAGTGGACGGGCTGGTCGGCGCACTACGAGAAGTTCAACCGGGTCGCCCAGGCCTGGTCGATGGTCGGCGTGGCCGCCGCGGTGCGGGTGGACGGCGGCGCGATCGCCGAAGCCCGCGTCGGCCTCACCAACATGGGGCCGGTGCCGATCCGCGCGTTCGGGGTGGAGCGGGCGCTGGTCGGCGCCCCGGCCGAAGCGGGTGCGATCCGCCGCGCCGCCGAGCTCGCCACCGAGGGGACCAGCCCCGCCGCGGACGCGAGCGCCGACGTGGACTACCGGGAACACCTCGCGCAGGTCCTCACCGGACGAGCGGTGGCCGCGGCCGCCGGGGTGTAGGAATGGACGGGCCGGTGCGCCCGGCGCGCCCCGGAACCCGGGTGCCCGGCGGTGCGCGCGGGGTCGGTCACCGGCCGCCGAGCTCCGCCCCGCACGTCGTGCGGCGATCTACCAGGAGGGCCTGTCCCGTGCAGATGCAGCACCACTTCACCGTCCCGGTCCCGGTCGACGTGGCCTGGCCGGCGATCATCGATCCGGAGCGGGTCGCCCCGTGCATGCCCGGTGCCACGCTCACCTCCGCCGAGGGCGACCGCTTCACCGGCTCGGTGAAGGTGAAGCTGGGCCCGATCTCCTTGCTGTACAAGGGATCCGGCTCGTTCCAGGAGGTCGACGAATCGACGCGGCGGGTCGTGATCGACGCGGGCGGCAAGGACGCCAGGGGCAACGGCACGGCGGCGGCGACGGTGACCGTGACGCTCACCGAGGAGGACGGCCGCACCTCGGCGGCGGTGGACACCGACCTGAAGGTGACGGGGAAACCGGCGCAGCTGGGGCGCGGCCTGATGTCCGAGGTGGGCGGGAAGATCCTGCACCAGTTCGCGGCGAACCTGGCGCGGAGCCTGACCGGGCAGGACGCGCCGGCCTCCCAGCCCGGTGGCGGGCGGACCGGCGCCGGGGAGGGCCTCGCGGCGAGCTCCGGAGCCCGGCCCGCCGCGTCCGATCCCGGCGGCACCACCGGGGAGGACGAGGCGTCCCGCGCCGGATCGGACGGCCCGGACCGCTCGGACCCGGGAGCGGGGCCGCGCCGGTCGCCGGACCGCTCCGGCCACCAGGACAACGGCGAACGGCCCCCGGGCCGCGCGGGGCGGAACCCGGCGTGGCGGGTCACCTCGCCCGCCGCCGCGGAGCGGACCGCGCCCGCCGAAGCGGTGGCCGCCACGACCACCGCCGTGCGGGGTTCCGCGCACCGGGCGGACGCCGTGGTCACCGGCGGCCCGGCGCCGTCGGAGGAAGCCATCGACCTGCTCGGCGCGGCGGGCACGCCGGTGCTCAAGCGCGCGCTGCCGGTGGCCGCCGCCGTGGCGACCGCGGCGCTCCTGCTGCGCGCCCTCCGCCGCAGGCGCGCCCGGCGGTGAACCGCGCCTCGCCGCTGGTCAGCGGCGGGTGCGGGTGCCCGCGCCGACCACGCCGGCCAGTCGCGTCCAGCCCAGCGCGGTGTAGAGGTGGCGGCCCTGCCTGCTCGCGGTGAGCAGCCCGGTTCCCGCGCCGAGGTGGACGGCCTCCCGCGCGAGCGCGCTCATCAGCGCCCCGCCCAGGCCGCGCCTGCGGTGCGCGCGGTAGGTGGCGATGTTGTGCGCCACGGCCACGTCCCCGTGCACCACCATCACGCCGTGCGCGGCGGGATCCCCGCGTTCGTCGGTGATCCGGGCCGCGAGCACCGGGCCCTCCCGGTCCAGCTCCACGGCGTACTCCGGGGCGGCGTCCCGCCGCGGGTGCGCGGCCAGGTCGGTGCGCATGAAGTGCTCGCGCGCGGGCGCGAGCCGGAGCCCTTCCGAGCTGAGCACGTCCTCGACGGCGGCGGGCGCGGTGGTCGGCACGGTCAGCCAGTCCGAGTGCGGTGATCCGGCGACCTGCGCGGCGTGCAGGCGCAGCGAACCGGGGTCGCCGTCGGCGTCGAGCACGATGCTCTCCAGGTGCCTGCCGGGTTGGCCGGACAGCACGTGCAGCGCACCGTCCGCCTCGTCGGCGGGGTCGAGCCCGCACGCCACGCCCCACCCGTGCTGCCACCGGCGGACCAGCTCGGCCAGCGGGGGAGAAGTGCGTTCCATGCCGCTAGCCAACCACCGCGCCGCCAACCCCGGCTCGGAGGGCGGTCACCGCGACGCGAGCAGCGCGTGCACCCGCACCAGGCGGTCCAGCCAGCGGCGCTGGTCGTCGGCGGTGGGCGTGGCCGCCGCGACCCGCGCCGGGTCGGGCTGCGGAGCGCGGCGCGGTACCGGGAGCACCCCGCCGCGCGGCACCAGCGAATCGCTGACCACGTCGCCGTCGAGCAGCGACATGGTGCCGAGCCCGCAGGCGAACGGCAGTTCCGGCAGCGCCCCGGCCAGCGCGAGCTGCGCGGCGAGCCCGACGCTGCTCTCGACCGCGGAGGACACCACGCAGGGCAGGCCGCACGCCTCGGCGACCCGCAGCGCCCGCCGGACCCCGCCGAGCGGCGCGGCCTTGAGCACGGCCACGTCGGCGGCCTCGGCGACCGCGACCGCCAGCGGATCTTCGGCGCGGCGGATGGACTCGTCGGCGGCGATGCGCACCTGCACCTTGCGGCGGACCGCGGCGAGGTCCTCGATCGTGGGGCTCGGCTGCTCCACGTACTCCAGGCCGCCCGCGGCGCGGTCCAGCTCGGCGATGCGGGCGATGGCGGTGTCCACGTCCCAGGCCGCGTTCGCGTCCACCCGGATCGCGGCGGACGGGCCGAGCGCGTCCCGGACCGCGGCGACCCGCTCCAGGTCCTCGCCGGGGTCCTGGCCGCGTTCGGCGACCTTGACCTTCGCGGTGGTGCAGCCGGAGGCGGCGGCGATGGCGTGCGCCCGCTCGGCGCCGACCGCGGGCACGGTGCAGTTCACCGGGACCTCGTCGCGCACCGGTTCCGGCCAGTCGCCCGCGCAGGACTCCAAGGCGGCGGCCAGCCACGGCACCGATTCGGCGTCGGTGTAGTCCTCGAACGGGCAGAACTCGCCCCAGCCCGCCGGGCCGCCGAGCAGCACCCCGTGCCTGCGGGTGATGCCGCGGAACCGGGTGCGCATCGGCAGGCCGTACACGCGGACCGCGTCGAGCTCGGCCAGGCTGATCGTCGCCCCGTTCGCGGTCATGTTCGTTCCTTCCGCTCGGCCGTCACCACGGCGTCCTGTCGCGCACATCGTCCTGCCGGTGCCACGTGCGGGCAGCGGGACGCACGTGCGATGACGTCGTGGGCGGTGCAGGTGTTCCCGCACCGGTCACGACGTGACGCACCGGCCACCCGCGGGGGCGGCCGGTGCGAACGGGATCCGGCGCGTCAGGCGACGCTGGGGCGGCCGAGGTCGAACACGTCGACCTCGAACCGGGCCCACTGCTGGCGCAGCGCGGTCACCCCGTTGTCGAGGATGTAGTTCAGCTCGCCCAAGGTCACCGGCAGCAGCGTGTACACCTGCAGCTGCTCGACGCCCTCGGGATCGGTGAAGCGGGTGAACTCCGGCGGGAACAGCGGATGCCCGCTCGCCAGCACCCCGTAGAACTCGGTGTCCGGCAGCAGCGGGGCCTCGTTCGGCACGATCTGGTCCGGCACCAGGTGCGTGCCGCTCTGCACCAGCAGCTCCGACGTCACGTCCACCAGGTGGCGGGCCGCCTCCGCCTGTTCCTTGTAGACGGTGCACGCCAGCTCCTGCGCCGGATCCGCGCCCAGCGGCTGGAACCGCAGCCCGGAGCTGATCACGGTGCTCAGGTGGTACTGCTCCAGGTGGAAGAACACCAGCCCGTAGCCGCGGTTCTCGCCGCGCACGTTGGGCGGCTCCGCGGCCGTCGGGGTGCCCGCGTGACGTTCGAGGTTCTCCGCCAGCCCGATGAACCGGTGCGCACCACCCATCGCGGTGTTGTGCTTCTCGGTGGTCATCCGATCTCCAGTGCTGCGTGTGCTGTCGCAACGGTAACCGGTGCCGCGAAGGGCACGGGCAGTTTCACCGACGACGACGAAAATACGACCTCGCTCCGCGGCGTCGGCGGCGGGTACCGCAACCGATCGGCCGTCCCGCGACGCTCGTGGTCCCCGGCCTCAGCCGCCATGCGGACCGACGTCCGGCAGGGCCGGACCGAGCAGGTCGTCGGCGTCGACGATGCGGTAGGCGTAGCCCTGCTCGGCGAGGAACCGCTGCCGGTGCGCCGCGTAGTCGGTGTCCAGGGTGTCGCGCGAGACCACCGAGTAGAAGTGCGCCTGCTTGCGCTCCGCCTTCGGCCGCAGCAACCGGCCGAGCCGCTGCGCCTCCTCCTGGCGGGACCCGAAGGTGCCGGACACCTGCACCGCCACCGAGGCCTCCGGCAGGTCGATGGAGAAGTTCGCGACCTTCGAGACCACCAGCCGGGAGATCTCGCCGCTGCGGAACGCGTCGAACAGCTTCTCCCGCTCCTTGTTCTTCGTGGAGCCCTCCACGATCGGCGCGTCCAGCGCCTCGCCGAGCTCGTGCAGCTGCTCCAGGTAGGCGCCGATGACCAGCGCCGGTTCGCCCGGGTGCTGGTCGAGGATGGCGCGCACCACGGGCGCCTTGGTGCGGGCGGTGGAGCACAGCTTGTAGCGCTCCTCGGCCTCGGCCGTCGCGTACCGCAGGCGCTCCTCGTCGGTGAGCGTCACCCGCACCTCGACGCAGTCGGCGGGCGCGATCCAGCCCTGCGCCTCGATGTCCTTCCACGGCGCGTCGAACCGCTTCGGCCCGATCAGCGAGAACACGTCGCCCTCCCGGCCGTCCTCGCGCACCAGGGTGGCGGTGAGGCCGAGGCGGCGGCGGGACTGCAGGTCCGCGGTCATCCGGAACACCGGCGCGGGCAGCAGGTGCACCTCGTCGTAGACGACGAGGCCCCAGTCGCGGGAGTCGAACAGCTCCAGGTGCTTGTACTCGCCCTTCGACTTGCGGGTGATCACCTGGTAGGTGGCGATGGTGACCGGGCGGATCTCCTTCTTCTCCCCGGAGTACTCGCCGATCTCCTCCTCGGTCAGCGAGGTGCGCTCGATCAGCTCCCGCTTCCACTGCCTGCCCGCGACGGTGTTGGTGACCAGGATCAGCGTGGTGGCGCCCGCCTCGGCCATGGCGGCCGCGCCGACGAGGGTCTTGCCCGCGCCGCAGGGCAGCACGACCACGCCGGAGCCGCCCGCCCAGAACGACTGCACCGCTTGGCGCTGGTAGTCGCGCAGGGTCCAGCCGTCCTCGTGCAGTTCGATGGGGTGCGCTTCGCCGTCCACGTAGCCGGCGAGGTCCTCGGCGGGCCAGCCGATCTTGAGCAGCAGCTGCTTGAGCCTGCCGCGCTCGCTCGGGTGCACCGCGACGGTGTCGTCATCGATGCGAGCGCCGAGCATCGGCTGGACCTTCTTGTTCCGCAGCACCTCTTCGAGCACGGCGCGGTCCAGCGAGGCCAGCACCAGTCCGTGCGCCGGGTCCTGGGCGAGCTGCAACCGGCCGAACCGGCCCATCGTCTCGACGATGTCCACCAGCAACGGCTGCGGCACCGGGTAGCGGGAGAAACGGACCAGCCCGTCGACCACCTGCTCGGCGTCGTGCCCGGCTGCGCGCGCGTTCCACAGCGCCAGCGGCGTGATCCGGTAGGTGTGCACGTGTTCGGGGGCGCGTTCCAGCTCGGCGAACGGCGCGATGGCGCCGCGGGCCTCGTCGGCTTGGGCGTGATCGACTTCGAGCAGCAGGGTCTTGTCGGACTGGACGATGAGCGGTCCGTCGGTCACGGGTGCGGCTCCTCGGGCTGGGCGGTTCTTTGCGCAGGTGGATCGGCCTGCGGGAACAACGGCTGGGCCGGGCACCAGTATTCCACCGCCCCCGGTGGCGCCCCGGTGCGGCGTCCGCGATGTCGGAACCGAACGGTTCAGGAAACGTTTCCGCCGGTTCCTGCGTGGCCCGCGGGGCCGTCGGCTAGGTTTCGCTCGGTCGTAGATCATTTAGGAGTTGTGTCTTCGTGAGCGTTCCGCCGCAGGATCCGCACTCGCCGGTCCAGCCGTCGGGGTCGTCACCGGAGTGGGGCCGGCCGGGCGGGCACCCGCAGGTCGCGCAGGGTCGCCCGCGGGGGTTCTCGTCCCAGCCGGACCAGCAGCACCCCGGCTGGCAGGACCACGACTGGCGGACGCACGGCTGGCCGGACCACGAGGACCGCGGCGACCGCGCCGACCACGAGGACCACGCCGACCACGAGGACCGCGCCGACCACGGGGACCGCGCCGAGCCGGACCGGGTCTGGCCGGAGCAGGGGCGGCGGTACGGGAGCCTGCAGTACGGCGGCCCGCTGCCCGGGTTCACCCCGCTCGCACCCGCGCCCGGCCCGCTCCTGCCCAGCCCGCTCCCGCCCGGTCCGCTCCGGCCCGGCCCGCCGCACCTCGCGCCCGCCGGGCCACCGCCGAAGCGCAGGCGCGGCCTGCTCGGCGCCGCCCTCGGCTGCGGGGCGCTGCTGCTGCTCGGGGTGGCCGGCACCTTCGTGCGGTCGCAGGTCGGCATGGCCGAGGCCGTCCCGCAGGTGGGCGAGTGCGTGGCCGTCACCGACGACTCCGAGCGGACCTTCGCCTACGAGATGACCGCCTGCGGCACCGCGGACTCCGACCACCGGATCGTGCAGGTCCAGCACGGCGGCGCGAGCTGCGACGGCGACTACTCCGAGATCACCCGGGCCGGCACCCGGCTGTGCCTCATCCCGGACGTCGTCGTCGGCGACTGCCAGCGGGTGCCCGGCGCCGACAGCGCGGGCGCCACCATCCCGACCGGCATCGACACCAAGGTGCCGTGCGGCAGCCCGGCCGCCGACGTCCAGGTCGGCGGCGCCGCCGACACCACCGCGGGCGAATCGGCCTGCCCCGAGGGGACCGCGAACTACTCGGTGTTCACCGCCCCGCCCAAGACCTTCTGCTTCAAGCTGACGGACTGAGCCTGGACCGGTGCGCGCCGGTGTGCTGGGCTGGTCCGGACGTCGAGCCGGGAGGTCGGGGATGGGTGAGCGGACGGTCCGGGACGTCACGCGGGACCTGCTGCGCGAACTGGGGCTGACCACCGTGTTCGGCAACCCCGGCACCACCGAGGTCCCGTTCCTCACCGGCTGGCCGGACGACTTCCGCTACGTGCTCGGCCTGCAGGAGTCCGTCGTGGTCGCGATGGCCGACGGGTACGCCCAGTCGCGGCGGGCGCCGGTGCTGGTGAACCTGCACTCGGCGGGCGGCGTCGGGCACGCGCTGGGCTCGGTGTTCACCGCCTACCGCAACCGCACCCCGATGATCGTCACCGCCGGGCAGCAGACCCGGACGCTGGTGTTCGACGAACCGTTCCTCGGCGCCACCGACGCGGCCACCTTCCCGCGGCCGTACGTGAAGCACAGCTGCGAACCGGCGAGCGCCGCCGACGTGCCCGCCGCGATCGCCCGCGCCCACCGGCTGGCCACGACCGCGCCGCAGGGGCCGGTGTTCGTCTCGATCCCCGCCGACGACTGGGGCCAGCCCGCCGCCGACGTCCCGGCCCGCCCGGCCACCCCGAACCCGGCACCGGACCCGGCGGCCCCCGCCGCGCGCGCCGCCCCCCCCCCCCGGGGGCGGGGCGCCCGCGTCGCGGCGCGCGGCCGGGCCGCCGGCCCCCCCCCCCCCCCCCGCCACCGCGTCCACCGTGGGCGGCGCGACCTGG
>NZ_JAIUJZ010000146.1:0-11409 GCF_020176775.1 Saccharopolyspora sp. 6M | reverse complement strand
GGCCTGATGCCCCCGCCGGGGGTCCGGCCGGGCCTTCCCGCCGCGCGGCGGGGGGGGGGCGGCCCCGGGGGGGGGCGGGGGCGCCGCCGCCGGGCCCCCCCCGGGCGACGGCCCGATGCCGGTCGGGGGGTCTCGACATCGGGCCGAGCGATCCGGCATCGCCGGGACCACGACCAGCATGATCTCCGCGCGGCGCGTTTTTCCAGAGGCCCCACACGGTCGATGGACACCCCTTGCGCGGGGTGCGCCGATGTCCTCCCGGCTGCGGAGGTGCGGGTGTCGCAGCGGCTCGCCCGGCACCGTCCGCGCAGGTCAACGACGGGCGTTCGACACCGGGCGGGTACGTGCGGCGGCAACCACACCGGTGGCGCGGTGCTCCGCGGCTCCACCGATCCGGATCATCCGACTTGATGAAGCGGGGCGGCGACGGTCTCCGGCGGAGGTGATCCGGGCTCGCGCGCGGCGGGCATCGCGGCGGTCGGCCGAGCACGGCTCACCGCGCGCGAGGCCGCCGGGAATCGCCGAGGTCAGGCCTCGGCGGCGAGCTGCCCGCAGGCCGCCGCGATCTCCTGGCCGCGGGTGTCGCGGACGGTGCACGGCACGCCCGCGTCCCGGACGCGCTGCACGAACTCGCGCTGCACCGGCTTCGGCGAGGCGTCCCACTTGCTGCCCGGCGTCGGATTCAGCGGGATCAGGTTCACGTGCGCGAACTGGCCGAGGTGCTTGTGCAGCAGCTTGCCCAGCAGGTCCGCGCGCCACGGCTGGTCGTTGATGTCCCGGATCAGCGCGTACTCGATCGACACCCGGCGACCGGTGTGGTCGGCGTAGCCGCGCGCCGCCTCCAGCACCTCGGCGACCTTCCAGCGGTTGTTCACCGGCACCAGCGTGTCCCGCAGCTCGTCGTCCGGGGTGTGCAGCGACACCGCCAGCGTCACGTGCAGCTGCCCCTCGGTCATCCGCTTGATCGCGGGCACCAGGCCCACGGTGGAGACCGTCACCGAACGCTGCGACAGGCCCAGGCCCTCCGGCGCGGGGTCGCAGATGCGGCGCACCGCGGAGATCACCCGCTTGTAGTTCGCCAGCGGCTCGCCCATGCCCATGAACACCACGTTGGACAGCCGGCCCGGGCCGCCGGGCACTTCGCCGTCGCGCAGCATCGCGGCCGCGGTGCGCACCTGGTCCACGATCTCCGCGGTGGACAGGTTCCGCTGCAGCCCGCCCTGCCCGGTCGCGCAGAACGGGCAGGCCATGCCGCAACCCGCCTGGCTGGAGATGCAGACGGTGGCGCGGTCGGTGTAGCGCATCAGGACGCTCTCGATGAGCGTGCCGTCGTGCGCCCGCCACAGCGTCTTGCGGGTGGTGCCCTCGTCGGTGTCCAGCGTCCGCACCTGCGTGAGCAGGGTGGGCAGCAGGTCCGCGCCGAGCTTGGCCCGGCTCGCCGCGGGGATGTCGGTCATCGACTCCACGTCGGCGTTGAGCCGGCCGAAGTAGTGGTGCGCGAGCTGCTTCGCGCGGAACGGCTTCTCCCCGAGCTCGCCCACCGCGGCGCGGCGCTCCTCGACCGACAGGTCGGCGAGGTGACGAGGGGGCAGGCCGCGCTTGGGCGCGTCGAAGACCAGCGGAAGTGAAGTCGACATAGCGCCCACCAGTGTCCCACGGCCCGAGGCGAGCCCCGTCGGCACGTCCGGGTCGGCACGCCGGGACCGGCGGCCCTGGTCCGCCCGGAGCGCGTCCGCTAAGGTTTCGGCGTGCCGAAACTTCACTCCCCAGTGCGGCGAACTTTCCGGAGCGGCAGGCGTGCCGCGGCCGGGATCGCCGCGCTGGCCGCCGCGCTGCCGCTCGTCGCCGGGTGCGACGCCGGGCTCGGACGGGCCGAGGACGGCAAGCCCTCGGTGGTCACCACCTTCACCGTCCTCGCCGACATGACCAGGGCCGTCGCGGGCGACCGGATCACCGTCGACTCGATCACCAAGCCCGGCGCCGAGGTGCACGGCTACGAGCCCACGCCCAGCGACCTGCTCACCGCCGCGAAGTCCGACCTGGTGCTGGACAACGGCCTCGGCCTGGAGAGCTGGTTCGCCCAGTTCGTCGAACGCAGCGAAGCCCCGCACGTGACCCTGAGCGAAGGCGTCGACCCGATCCCGGTCGCCGCGGGCGGCACCCGCGGCGCCGCCAACCCGCACGCCTGGATGTCCCCGCGCAACGCCAAGACCTACGTCGCGAACATCCGCGACGCGCTCAGCCGGATCGACCCCGCGCACGCCGCCGAGTTCCGCGCCAACGCCGACGACTACACCCGACGGCTCGACGAGATCGAGCGCTACCTGCGCACCGAGCTCGACCGGATCCCCGCGCGGCAGCGCGCGCTGGTCACCTGCGAAGGCGCCTTCTCCTACCTGACCAGGGACGCGGGCCTGCAGGAGGCGTACCTGTGGCCGGTCAACAGCGACTCCGAAGGCACCCCGCAGCAGATCAAGAACACCACCCGCTTCGTGCAGCAGCGGCAGGTGCCCGCCGTGTTCTGCGAATCGACCGTGAACGACAAGGCGCAGCGCCAGGTGGCCGAGGAGACGGGGGCGCGGCTCGGCGGCACCCTCTACGTCGACTCGCTGTCCGAACCCGGCGGGCCCGTGCCCACCTACCTCGACCTGCTGCGCCACGACGCCGAGACCATCGTCGCCGGACTCTCCGGAGGTGCCCGATGAGCGTGCAGGCCCGGCACGTGACCGTCTCCTACCGCGAAGCGCTCGCCCTCGACGACGTGAGCGTGGACATCGCCTCCGGGCAGGTCTGCGGGCTGCTCGGGGTCAACGGATCCGGCAAGTCCACCCTGTTCAAAGCGCTGATGGGGCTGGTGCGCCCCGACCGCGGCGAGATCCGGCTGCTCGGCCGCGACCCGAAGCGCGCCCGCCGCGACGGACTCGTCGCCTACGTACCGCAGTCCGAGGCGATCGACGCCACGTTCCCCGTCACCGTCGCCGACGTGGTGCTGATGGGCCGCTACGGGCGGATGGGGATCACCCGCCGCGCCCGGCCCGCCGACCGGGCCGCGGTCGCCGAGGCGCTGGACCGCGTCGGGCTCACCGACCTCGCGCGCAATCCCATCGGCGCGCTCTCCGGCGGCCAGCGCAAGCGCGCCTTCGTCGCCCGCGGGATCGCCCAGGGCGCCGAGCTGCTGCTGCTCGACGAACCGTTCGCCGGGGTGGACAAGGGTTCCGAGGCGATGATCGCCGACCTGCTGCGGGGACTGCGCGACGAAGGCCGCACCATCATGATCTCCACGCACGACCTGGCCGGCGCCCCCGCGCTGTGCGACGAGGCCGTGCTGCTGCACCAGCGGGTCCTCGCCCACGGCCCCGTCGACGACGTGCTCGCCCCCGAAGTGCTGGCCCGCACCTTCGGCGTGCCGGGAGGAGTCCGATGAACGACCTCGCGATCTGGCTGCTGGAACCGCTGCAGTTCGGCTTCATGCGGCGCGCGCTGCTGGTCAGCGTGGTGGCGGCACTGGTGTGCGCCGTGCTGTCCTGCTGGGTGACGCTGATCGGCTGGTCGCTGCTCGGCGACGCCGTCTCGCACGCCGTGCTGCCCGGTGTGGTGCTGGCCTACGTGTTCGCGCTGCCGTTCTCCGTCGGCGCGTTCCTGTTCGGCGGCCTGTCCGTGGCCATGATCGGTGCGGTGCGCGGCACCACGAAGCTCAAGGGCGACACCGCGATCGGCGTGGTGTTCACCGGGCTCTTCGCGCTGGGCGTGGTGCTGATCTCGCGGATCCCCAGCCAGGTCGACCTCAACCACATCCTGTTCGGCAACGTCCTCGGCGTCACCGACGGCGACATCGCGCAGGTGCTGGTGATCAGCGCGATCACGCTGGCGGTGGCGGTGCTGAAGCGGCGCGACCTCACGCTGTACGCGTTCGACCCCACCCACGCGCACGCCATCGGGCTGCAGCCGCGGCGGATCGGCGCGCTGCTGCTGACGATGCTGGCGCTGACCGTGGTCGTCGCGCTGCAGGCCGTCGGCGTCATCCTGGTGACCGCGATGCTGATCACGCCAGGGGCGACCGCGTTCCTGCTGACCAGGCGCTTCCCCCGGATGCTGGCGGTGGCCGCGGCGCTGTCGGTCGGCAGCGGGATCGCGGGCACCTACCTGAGCTTCCACCTGGACACCTCGACCGGCGGGATGATCGTGTGCTGCCAGGCCGCGCTGTTCCTGCTCACCTACCTGTTCGCACCCGGGCAGGGGCTGTTCCGGGAGCTGCTGCGGCGGCGCGCGCGGCGCGCGGAGGCCGCCACCGCCGGATAGTCCACCCACTCGTGGCACCACCCGGTCTCCTATCGTGGGGGCCATGACGAGCATGGCCGAACGCCCTTCGGCGTCCGTGGAGGACTACGTCCGGGCGATCTACGGGCTCACCGAGCGCGGGGTGGCCGTGACCAACGCGACGCTGACGCAGCGGCTGGGGCTCAGCCCCTCCTCCGTCTCCGGGATGATCACCAAACTGGCCCAGCTGGGGCTGGTCACGCACATCCGCTACCGCAGCGTCGAACTCACCGCGGAAGGCCGCAGGCTCGCCTACGACGTGCTGCGCAGGCACCGGCTGCTGGAGCTGTTCCTGGTGGAGGTGCTCGACTACACCTGGGACGAGGTGCACCCGGAGGCCGACGCGCTGGAGCACGCCGTCTCCGACGAGCTCATCGAGCACATCGCCGCGAAGCTCGGCCACCCCACCCACGACCCGCACGGCGACCCCATCCCCACCGCGGACGGCGTCGTGGAGAAGCCCACCACCCGGCTGCTGGACCACGTCGAACCGGGCACCGTCGGCACCATCGCGCGGGTCTGGGACACGGATTCGGAGCTGCTGCGCTACCTCACCGACCACGGGATGATCCTCGGCGCGCGCATCGAGGTCGTGGAGCGCAAACCGTTCGGCGGCCCGCTCGTGGTGCGAGTGGGGGAGCCGGCGGAGGCCGAGACGCACTTCCTCGGCACCGAGATCGCGAGCACGCTGTCCATCCGCAGCTGACCCCCGGTCAGGAGGCGCGGCGGTCGTGGTCGGCCCGCGGCTCCTCCCCTTCCGCCCGCTCGTCCTCGGACGTCCCCGAACCGTAGAGCTCGTCGGCGAGGAGGCGGTCGTGCAACTGGTCGGTGCGGTGCGCGCCGAGCACCGCGAGCAGCAGGTCGAACCGGTGGTCGGTGAGCACGATCGCGACGTGCGCGAAGCCGCCCAACCCGCCGAGCACCAGCACCGACACCCACCGCGCCGGCACCTCGTCCTGCACCAGCAGCACCACCGCGACCGCCAGGGCCAGCACCGAGGTGAACGCGACGGCCCTGGCCAGCATCAGCCGCCGCCACAACGTCCGGAAGGTCGGGTGCTGCCGGGACAGCTCCCGGACGAGCCCGGCTCGTTCGCGCCGGTCCATCCGCGCGACCTGGCTCAATCCCGCGGTGACCGGTCCGCCCGCGTGAAAGGCCATCTGGTCGCTCCTGTTGCACGTGTTCGCGGCGGGATCCGGCCGGTTCCCGGCCACTTCGGAGTTCGCCCCGAGACCGCGATCGAGGCCCGGCCGCCGCACCGCGGCCCGCGGTGGGGTCGTCGCCGGATCAGCCCGGCGGGCACCACACTCCGTCACCAAGACAAGTCGATCACGACGGAGCGCTGCGAACAAGGCGTCATTCGGGGGCGCCCGAACCGCGGTCCGGACACCTCGGCGTGACTGCGACCGAGTGCACGACAAGTCTTGATCGTCCGGTCGGTTGGTCTTGCCAGCCGTTCGGGAAATGTCGCTACTTTACGTGTCGGCACCCGCGCGTTGATCACCCGGCACGCGCTCCGACCAGGTGTTTTGCCGACACTGCGAGTGCCGGTCGGTATTCGGAAGAAATCTTCGAGCACCGCGAATCGGCAATGCCGGCGCACCGGTTCAAAAACCCCGGACCAGCCCCACCGGACGAGCGCGAATGCGCACCCGATAACCCACTTCGAACTCGCAGCCGGAGATCTGCCGCAACGCCCGGCGCGCCACCTTCGGCGAGAACTCGATCCCCAGCACCGCCGCCAGCTCGGCCCGGTCCGCGAACCGCCACACCGCGCGCACCGACTCGCTGCGGAAACCGTGCAGCTGGAAGAACCGCTCCACCGCGACCGGGTCGAACCGCGGTGAATCCGCGCGCATCCAGTCGCCGTACGGCGAGCACGACCCGTCCAGGTCGACGATCGCGAGCGTGCCACCCGGCCGCAGCACCCGCTCGGCCTCCACCAGCCCCGGTTCGCAGCCCGGTCCGAAGAAGTACGCGGTCCGGGCGTGCACCAGGTCCGCGCAGGCACCGGCCAGCGGCAACCGCTGCGCAGGAGCCTGCAGCACCGCCACCCCCGGCATCCCGGCCACCCGCGACCGCGCTCGCTCCACCAGCGGCGGGTGCGGTTCCACCCCCACCACCGAACGCGCCGACTCCGCGAAGACCCCCAGGTGGAACCCGTCGCCGCAGCCCACGTCCACCACGTCGCCGCCGGACCAGTCGCAGCTCGCGCGCAACGCCGCCCACAGCGCGCCGGACACGTCCTGCGCGCGGTTCTCCCGCTCGTAGACGTCCGGCCAGTGCCAGATGTTCGGACTCGGCGTGATCCGGGCCGGATCGCCCGACCCGATCACCGCACCGACCCGATCATTGCGGGAGCAGCCAGAACAACATCATCCACGCCACCACCGCGGACGGCAGCAGCGAATCCATCCGGTCCATCAGGCCACCGTGACCGGGCAGCATGTTGCCCATGTCCTTGATCCCCAGGTCCCGCTTGATGACCGACTCCATCAGGTCGCCCAGCGTCGCGCTGCACACCAGCGCGGCGCCGAACAGCGCGCCCTGCCACCACTCGCCGCCCAGCAGCAGCACCACCGACAGCACGCCCGCCACGGCGCCCGTCAGCATCGAACCCGCGAAGCCCTCCCAGGACTTCTTCGGGCTGATCGACGGCGCCATCGGGTGCTTGCCCAGCAGGACGCCGAACGCGTAACCACCGGTGTCCGAGGCCACCACACCGATCATGAAGCACAGCGCGCGGAACGCGCCGTCCGACGGCACCGCCAGCATCGCCGCGAACGACGCGAACATCGGGACGTACGCGGCGGTGAACACCGACGCCGTCACATCGCGCAGATAACCGTCCACGCCGAACCGGAACCGCCACGCCAGGCAGCCCAACGTCGTGATCGTGAACGCCACCAGCAGGCCGCGCAGCCCGAACGGCCAGGACAACCAGATCATCAGCTGCCCGCCCACCAGCACGGGCAGCATGCTCACCCGGATGTCCGCGCCGCGGCGCAGCGCCCCGGCCAGCTCCACCGTGGACACCGCGGCCGCCACCGCGACGATGCCGATGAACAGGTGCCGCAGCATCAGCAACGACAGGATCACCGCGGCGCCCAGCACGACGCCCACCGCGATCGCCGCCCGCAGATCACGACCCGCCCGGGAGGGACGCGACGGCTCGTCCGGTGCGGAAGCGGACATCCCGGACTCACCTTCGCGCTGGCTGGTCGTCACCGAAGGTCGCCCGGGTCCAGCACACCCGGCACCCGGGCGGCCTGCGGCCTGACCCCGGGCGGACACGAGCGGAAACGACCAGACGCCCACGCGGGCGCCGCCGGCGAAAGCGGCCCGGCAGCCGCGAACCACAGTTGCAAGACAGCCTCTCAAACTTCGAGGAGCTCTGCTTCCTTGTGCTTGACGAGCTCATCGATCTGGGCCGTGAAGCGGTGGGTGAGGTTGTCCAGTTCCTTCTCACCGCGCGTGCCCTCGTCCTCGCCCGCGTCGCCGTCCTTGACCGCGCGGTCGATGCCTTCCTTGACCTTGCGCCGGATGCCGCGGATGGTGATCTTGCCTTCCTCGCCCTTGTGCTTGGCGAGCTTGACCATCTCCTTGCGGCGCTCCTCGGTCATCTGCGGGATCGCGATCCGGATCAGCTGACCGTCGTTCGACGGGTTCACGCCCAGGTCCGAGTCCCGGATGGCCTTCTCCATCGCCGCGAGCTGGCTGGAGTCGTAGGGCTTGATGACGACCAGCCGGGCTTCGGGCACGCTGACGCTGGCCAGCTGGTTCAGCGGCGTCGGCGAACCGTAGTAGTCGACGACGATGCCGGAGAACATCGCCGGGTTGGCACGGCCGGTGCGAACCGTGGCCAGATCGTCCTTGGCCACGTGCACCGCCTTCTCCATCTTCTCCTCGCCGTCGAGGAGGGCCTCGTCGATCACGGTTGCTCCTTAGGTGTGGCGGCCGATGTACGTGCAGTGCGCGCCGCGCGACGCGGTGAAGCGTCGTCAGCGGACCCGATCAGGATCTCAGCAGCGTCACGCAGACGCTGCGGCAGGGGTGCTGACCAGGGTTCCGATCTTCTCACCGCGAACCGCGCGGGCGATGTTGCCCTCCTGCAGGAGGTTGAACACCAGGATCGGCATGGCGTTGTCCATGCAGAGGCTGAACGCGGTCGCGTCGGCGACCTTCAAGCCCCGCTCCAGCACCTCGCGGTGGCTGACCGCGTCGAAGCGCACCGCCGTCGGGTCCGTCTTCGGGTCCGCGGTGTAGACGCCGTCGACGGCCTTCGCCATCAGCACGACCTCGCAGCCGATCTCCAGCGCGCGCTGGGCGGCGGCGGTGTCGGTGGAGAAGTACGGCATCCCGGTACCGGCACCGAAGATGACCACGCGGCCCTTCTCCATGTGCCTGCTCGCGCGGCGCGGGATGTACGGCTCGGCGACCTGGCCCATCTCGATCGCCGTCATCACCCGGGTGTCGATGTCGTGCTCGCGCTCCAGGAAGTCCTGCAGCGCCAGGCAGTTCATCACCGTGCCCAGCATGCTCATGTAGTCGCCGCGGGCGCGTTCCATGCCGCGCTGCTGCAGCTCCGCACCGCGGAAGAAGTTCCCGCCGCCGATGACCACGGCGACCTCGACCCCGCTCGCGACGACCTCGGCGATCTGCCTGGCCACCGTTCCCACCACGTCCGGATCGACGCCGACGGCGCCACCGCCGAACATCTCACCGCCCAGCTTGAGCAGCACACGCCCGTAGCCGTCTTCCGACGTGCCGTCGTCGGTCACTGGGTTCCTCCTGGAGGGCCGTTGTTCCACGGTGATCGTGCAGCACCACCTGTGCTGCGCTGCGCGAACGCCCCGCCCTCCCACTGGGCGGAGGCGGGGCGTGCGGGTCGCGAACCCCGCCCCCGGGATCGTCCGGGGGCGGCGGCGCGGAACCGGGGGGGGGGGGGGGGGGGGGCCCCCCCCGGGCGGGGGGGGGGGCGGCGGGCCCCCCCCCCCCCCCCCCCCCCCCCCCCCCCCCCCCGGGGGCGCCGGGCGGGGCGGCGGCGGCGCCCCCCCCCCCCCCCCCCCCCCCCCCCGGGCGGGATCAGGCCTGGCCGACCTCGAACCGCGCGAAGCGGGTCACGGTCACGCCTGCCTCGTCCAGCAGGGCCTTGACGGTCTTCTTGTTGTCCTGCACCGACGGCTGGTCGAGCAGCACGTTCTCCTTGAAGAAGCCGTTCAGACGACCCTCGATGATCTTCGGGAGGGCCTGCTCCGGCTTGTTCTCGGCGCGCGCGGTCTCCTCGGCGATGCGGCGCTCGTTGGCCACCACGTCCTCGGGGACGTCGTCGCGGCTGAGATAGGTGGCCTTCAGGGCCGCCACCTGCATCGCGGCGTTGCGCGCGGCGTCCTCGTCGGAGCCGGTGTACTCGACCAGCACGCCCACGGCCGGCGGGAGGTCCGCGGCGCGGCGGTGCAGGTAGGTGGTCACCTGGCCGTCGAAGACGACGACGCGGCGCAGCTCCAGCTTCTCACCGATCTTGACGGCGAGGTCCTGCACGGCCTCACCGATGGTCTTGTCGCCCAGCGGGGCGGCCTTGACCGTCTCCAGGTCGGAGGAGTTCGCGGCCTTCGCGGCCTCGACGACCTTGTCCGCCAGCGCGATGAACTCGTCGTTCTTGGCGACGAAGTCCGTCTCGCTGTTCAGCTCGATCATCGCACCGCCGGCGGCGACGACCAGGCCCTCGGCGGCGGAGCGCTCGGCGCGCTTGCCGATGTCCTTGGCACCCTTGATGCGCAGGACCTCCACGGCCTTGTCGAAGTCCCCGTCGGTCTCGGTGAGGGCCTTCTTGCAGTCCATCATGCCGGCGCCGGTCAGGTCACGGAGACGCTTGACGTCGGCCGCAGTGTAGTTCGCCATCGTGCGGGTCCGTCCTTTTTCGGAATGTGTGCACAGCGGAAGATCAGCGGCGGCAGCGGAGGCAGCACGTGCGTCCGCGGCCGCTCGCGACGCGAATGGGCGGCGGGTCGTGCTCGACGCCCACCGCCGCTGGGCCCCGAGCCGCGGTGCGGCCGGGGGACCCGATGATCGTGCCGGTCACCGCTGGGGTGACCGGCACGGTCGGAATCAGGACTGGGCGGGCTCGTCGGCCTTCGCCGCACCCTCACCGGAACCGGTGGTCAGCAGCTGCTGCTCCCACTCCGGCAGCGGCTCCTCGCCGGCCGGCTGGGGCTTCTCCTCGCCCTCGGCAACGCCGTTGCCGCGGCCGCTGCGGGCCATCAGACCGGCGGCGACACCGTCGGCCACCACGCGGGTCAGCAGCGCGGCGGAGCGGATCGCGTCGTCGTTGCCCGGGATCGGGTAGTCGACCTCGTCCGGGTCGCAGTTGGTGTCCAGGATCGCGACGACCGGGATGTTCAGCTTGCGAGCCTCGCCGACGGCGATGTGCTCCTTCTTCGTGTCCACGATCCAGACGGCGCTGGGGATCTTGGACATGTCGCGGATGCCGCCGAGGGTCTTTTCCAGCTTGTCCTTCTCGCGGGTCAGCATCAAGATTTCCTTCTTGGTGCGCCCCTCGAAGCCGCCGGTCTGCTCCATCGCCTCCAGCTCCTTGAGCCGCTGGAGACGGCGGTGCACCGTCTGGAAGTTCGTGAGCATGCCGCCCAGCCAGCGCTGGTTCACGTAGGGCATGCCGACGCGCAGCGACTGCTCCGCGATCGCTTCCTGCGCCTGCTTCTTGGTGCCGACGAACAGGATCGTCCCGCCGTGGGCGACCGTCTGCTTGACGAAGTCGTACGCCGCATCGATGTACGACAGCGTCTGCTGCAGGTCGATGATGTAGATGCCGTTGCGCTCGGTGAAGATGTAGCGCTTCATCTTCGGGTTCCAGCGCCGGGTCTGGTGCCCGAAGTGCACGCCGCTGTCGAGCAGCTGCTTCATGGTGACGACGGCCATGGCCTTGTTCGCACCTCTTGTGTCGGGGGGGGCGCCCCGCGGGGGGGGGGGGGGGG
Source organism: Saccharopolyspora sp. 6M (assembly GCF_020176775.1). Lineage (NCBI taxonomy): Bacteria > Bacillati > Actinomycetota > Actinomycetes > Pseudonocardiales > Pseudonocardiaceae > Saccharopolyspora > Saccharopolyspora sp. 6M. The sequence continues at coordinate 100 of NZ_JAIUJZ010000146.1, read as the reverse complement.
GGGGGGGGGGGGGGGGGGGGGGGCAACCGCCCCCCCGGGGGGGGGGGGGTGCGCCGCCGGGACCCCGGCTCAGTCCTTCGCGGTGATGCGGTCCGGCGCC
>NZ_JAIUJZ010000145.1:0-18629 GCF_020176775.1 Saccharopolyspora sp. 6M | reverse complement strand
CCCGCGCCCCCCCCGGCCCCCCCCCCCCCCCCCCCCGCGCCCCCCCCCCCCCCCCCCCCCCCCCCCGGGGGGGCGGCCCCCCCCCCCCCCGGCCCCCCGGGTTTCGGTTCTCGCGGCGGGCCGGGTGACCTGCCGCCCTGGTGCCCGCGTTCGATGCCCCCGCCCTGGCCTCGACGGCCGGGACCTCGGAGGCACCGCTGCCGCGCCGGACCGACGAACCGCATCCCCCGCCGCTCGGTGGCGTCCCGCCCGGGCCCGCCGGGCGGCTCGACGCCGTGCGGCGCCGACATCGACGCCACCGGGCACAGCCGTCGGGCGTCGTGGGAGAGCTGGAGTTGTCGGTTCCCCGAACCGGTCGTTGCTCCGGGATCGGGTTTCCGGCGGCGACGCGCGGACACGCGAAGTCGGATCGTGCGCACACGAAACCGCCGTCACAGTGTACTCGACCGGCAAAGACCCCCCGGGCGCGGTCACGAGTTGTCCACAGGGCGCCGGTCCATCCACAGATTCCCGGATCGCCCCTGTCGGCGGCGGGCGGCGCGGGCCACGGTGGAACCATGCTCCCGCTCCCCCGCACACCCGGCTCCCGCGCTGGTGGGCGGCCCGGCCACCGCCCGTCACCACCCCGACCGCCAAGCGGGTCCCCGCTCGGGCCGATCGCCGCGCTGGCGCTGTCGGCGCTGCTGCCGGTCGCGGTGCTGCCCGGGGCCGCGCCGGTCTCCGCCTCGACGCCCAGGACCGCCACGGCCGGGCTCGGGATGGAGGGGGCCACGGCCGAGCGATCCGCGGCGCCCACCGGTGGCCACGGCTTCCGCCTGCCGCTGCCCGGTTCGGCGGTGTCGCGGCCGTTCCAGGCGCCGACCACCGCCTACGGCCCCGGCCACCGCGGCGTGGACCTGCCCGGGACACCCGGGGCGGTGGTGCTCGCCGCCGGCCCCGGCGTAGTGCGCTTCGCCGGACTCGTCGCGGGCCGGCCGCTGGTGTCGGTCGAGCACGCGGGCGGGTTGCGCACCACCTACGAACCGGTCCGCGCCTCGGTCGAGCGCGGTGACCGGGTCGGTGCTGGCACGCCGCTCGGCCTGCTCGAACCCGGCCATCCCGGTTGTTCGGCCGCGGCCTGCCTGCACTGGGGTGCTCGCCGGGGCGAGCGCTACCAGGACCCGATGCTCCTGCTCGGCGGCGGCGCGGTCCGGTTGCTGCCGTGGTCCGGCGAACCGCGCCCGTCCGCCGAGCTCACCCCTGCGGTTCGGTGAGCTTGCTCCGCAGCCGCAGGACCGCGCGGGTGTGCAGCTGGCAGACCCGGGACTCGGTCACGCCGAGGACCTTGCCTATCTCGGCGAGGGTCAGGTTCTCGAAGTAGTAGAGCGTCACCACGACCCGGTCGCGGTCGCTGAGCCGCTCCACCGCCTCGGCGAGCTGCCTGCGGCTGTCCCGATCCACCAGGGCGGCCACCGGGTCCTCGGCGCGGTCGTCGGGCAGCGTCTCGGCCAGCGAGGCGGTGCCGCCCCAGCCGACGCTGATCAGGTCGTCGAGGGCGACGACGCTGGTCATCTGCAGCTGCGCGAACAGCTCGTGCAGCTCGTCGGCGGACACGTCGAGTTCGTCGGCCAGCTCGACGTCGGTGGCGTGCCGCTGCAGCTTCGCTTCGAGCCGTTCCAACGCCCGTTCGAGGTCGCGGGCCCGGCTGCGGACCGAACGCGGCACCCAGTCCTGCGCGCGCAGGTCGTCCAGGATGGCGCCCCGGATCCGCTGCATCGCGTAGGTCTCGAACTTCAGGCCGCGTTCCGGCTCGAACTTCTCGATCGCGTCGACCAGGCCGAATATTCCGGACTGCACCAGGTCGGAAACCTCGACGTGCGAGGGCAGCCCGGTACCGACCCGGCCCGCGACGTACTTGACCAGCGGCGCGTAGTGCAGCACCAAGCGGTCGCGCAGCCCCTGGTCGCGGTGTTCGCCGAAGGCCTGCCACAGCGCGACGATGCCGGCTTCGACCTCGTCGGCGCTGCGCTGGTCGTCCGGCACCAGGTACGGCAGGCGCGCGGAGACCGGGGGCTTCGCCGCGTCAGCCTCTTGGTCGCCCCTGGATCGGGTGGCGCGCTCCGGCTGCGCGGCGGCCCGCTCGGAAGCGGCCGCGCCCTCGGGCTGCCGGCTGCCGTTGACCTTCGCGCCGTTGGTCGCGGAGCTCGTGCCACGGCCGTTTCGGCTGCGCTGCGCGGTCGGCTCGCCGGGAAGGTTCGCCCTCGACGACGTCGATCTCGATGTCGCTTCCGTGGCCACGGTGCGGGCACCGCCCCCGGCGTCGTCAGGAACGGGGGTGGGTTCGGTCATGAATCGCCTTCAGCCGGTCGACGGTCACGTGGGTGTAAAGCTGGGTCGTTGCGAGCGTAGCGTGACCAAGCAACTCCTGAACGCTACGGAGGTCTGCTCCTCCTTCGAGCAGATGGGTCGCAGCCGAATGCCGCAGGCCGTGCGGTCCGAGGTCGGCCGCGCCCGGCACGGCCTGCACCGCGTCGTGCACGACCCGGCGGGCCATGCGCTGGTCCAGCCTGCCGCCGCGCGCGCCGAGGAAGACCGCGGGCCCGGACCGGTCGGTGCGCAGCGCGGGCCGTCCCGCCGACAGCCACCGTTCCAGTGCCGCATCGGCCGGTACGCCGAACGGCACCGCCCGTTCCCGCTTGCCCTTGCCCAGCACCCTCAGCAGCCTGCGCTCGCGATCGATGTCATCGAGATCGAGACCGCACAGCTCCGCGACTCTGACGCCGGTCGCGTAGAGCAGTTCCAGCAGCGCGTGGTCGCGCAGCGCGACCGGGTCGCCCTGCTCCGCGCCCGAGGCGGAAGCCGCCATCGCGGAATCGGCCTGGTCGGCGCGCAGCACCGCGGGCAGCGAGCGGTGCTTGCCGGGCGCGGCCAGCCGCGGTCCCGGGTCGGCGGCGAGCAGGCCGGTGCGGTGCGCCCAGGCGGTGAAGGTCCGCACCGACGCCGCCCGGCGGGCCAGCGTCGCCCGGCTGATGCCCTGGGCGTGCTGCCCGGCGAGCCAGGACCGCAGCGCGGGCAGGGTCACCGCGTGCAGACCGGCACCGGGACCCGCGTGCGCGGCGACGTCGGCCAGCAACGAGGACACGTCTCCGAGGTAGGCCCGCACGGTGTGCTCCGAGAGTCCGCGCTCCGCGGCGAGGTGCCGCTGGAACCCGTCCGCGGCCCCGCCCAGCTCCGCCGGCAACGCCGCCCGAGCCTCCCGGAGGTCGGTTCTCGCGGTCGCGCCGGACCGTGTGCGTTCCATATCGCAAACGCTCGCCCCTGGACGGGGCCCGGTCAAGGGGGCCACGCCGTGAACGCGATCCCATCGCTGCTTGCTCCCGGTCGCGGGCCGTTCACCCGCCCGCCGCGATCCAGCCGCCCTCCTTCCGCTCGACCAGTCCGGCCAGTTCCAGCTCCGGCAGCAGCGCGCGCACCGTGCGCACCGGCAGTCCGCATTCGCGCGCGAGCCGCCCGGAATCGGCGCCGTTGCAAGCAACGATCGCATCGTGCAGTCGGCGTGCCCGTGGTTCCAGCGCGTCGGTGGGACGGTCCGCGGCCACCGGATCCACCGGTGGCGCCGCACCCAACGGATTGATCATTTCGAGCACCTGGGCCGTCGAGGTCACCAGCACCGCCTTCCCCGCCCGGACCATGTCGTGGCACCCCACCGAACTCGCCGAGGTGACCGGACCCGGTACCGCCATCAGCGGCAACCCCAGCGCATCAGTGGTGTTGGCGGTGTTGCCCGCACCGCTGCGCGCGCCCGCCTCCACGACCACGGTGCCGTGCCCGCACGCGGCGATCAGCCGGTTGCGCACCAGGAAGCGGTGCCGCCGAGGCGTCGTTCCCGGGGCGTACTCGGTCGCCACCAGCCCCTGCGCCGCGATCGCCCGCAGCAACCGCCCGTGCCCGGCCGGGTAGTCGACGTCGATGCCGCAGGCCAGGAAGGCGACGGTGGTACCGCCCGCCGCCAACGCGCCCCGGTGCGCCGCCCCGTCGATCCCGTAGGCCGCGCCGGAGACCACCGCGACCCCGGACGCGGCGAGGCCGTGGCCCAACTCCGCCGCCAGGTGTTCGCCGTACCCGGTCGCCGCTCGGGCGCCGACCACGGCCACCGAGGACGCCGACGCCGGGCCGAGTTCCGCCCGGCCCCGCACCCACAGCGCCAGCGGCGCGGCCAGGCCCGGCACCCCGACTTCGGCAGCCCCGGCCAGCAGCGCGAACCGCTCCGCAGGCCAGTCCGGGTCCTCCGGGACCAGCAGCCGGGCTCCGCTGCTCCGGGTGGCGGCCAGGAGCCCGGCCCCCGAGACGTGTTCCCGGCGGGCCTCCACCTCGTCGGCCACCGCCGCCGGAGCGACACCGCGGTGGACCAGTTCGGCGACCCGGACGGGCCCGTGCTCGGCAACGCACCCGGCGAGCGCCGGAGCCGGCGGTTCCGCCACCGCCGCGAGGTACGCGCGGGCCGCGCGGAGCCGCTCGTCCCGCGCCGTACCGGTCATCGCGCACCCCGCTCTCCACGGGACGCCGCCACGTGCGCGGAGACCTCGCACGATGCCCATCCGTTCAGCACTGTCCGCACCACTTGCACCGGGGCGTTCATGCCGGCCTCCGTTCCCGGAACGCCAGCGCCGCGGCCACGTGCTCGGCCTCGGGCCGCTCCCGCCCGTCCAGATCGGCCAGCGTCCACGCCACCCGCAGGCAGCGGTCGGCGCCGCGCGCGGTCACCGCGCCCGCGTCCAGCCCGCGGTCCAGCAGCGCGGTCACCTTCCCAGGCAGGCCGAACTCGCGGCGCAGCACCGGACCCGGAACCTCGCCGTTGGTCCGCCACCCGCGCTCCGACCACCGCTCGGCGGCGACTTCTCGCGCCCGGGCCACCCTCGCCCGGACCACCTCGGACGACTCCGGTGGCTCGCCGCCGCGCATGGTCATCGCGGTGACCGGACGCATGTCCACCCGCAGGTCGACCCGGTCCAGCAACGGCCCGGAGAGCTTGCCGAAGTAGCGTCGCCTGGCCTGCGGCGCGCAGTGGCAGTCGGCATCGCGCGCCGGAGCGCACGGGCACGGGTTCGTGGCCAGCACGAGCTGGAACCGCGCCGGGTACCGCAGCGTGCCGTCCCGCCGGGACAACCGGACCTCGCCCTCTTCCAGCGCGGTGCGCAGCGCTTCGAGCCGCTGCGGCCCGAACTCGCAGGCCTCGTCCAAGAACAGCGTGCCGCGGTGCGCCCTGCTGACCGCTCCGGGTCGCGCGAGTCCCGATCCGCCGCCGATCAGCCCGGGCACCGAAGTCGAGTGGTGGGGGGCCACGAACGGCGGCGCCGACACCAGCGGAGCACCACCGCGGAGCTCACCGGCGACCGAGTGGATCGCGGTGACCTCCAGCGCCTCCTGCCGGGTCAGGTCCGGCAGCAGACCGCCCAACCGCCGCGCCAGCATCGTCTTGCCGGTGCCCGGCGGCCCGACCAGCAGCAGGTGGTGCCCGCCCGCCGCGGCCACCTCCAGCGCCCACCGCGCCTCCGGCTGCCCCAGCACGTCCACCAGGTCTTCCGCCTCGACGGCCTGCCCAGCGGGCGGCTCGGCAGGGCGGTCCGCGAGTTCCGCCTGGCCGCGCAGCCAGCCGATGACCTCACCGAGGTCGTGCGCGCCGAGCACCTCCAGCCCGTCCACCAGCTGCCCTTCGGCCAGGCCCTCCACCGGCACCACGGCCCGCCGCACGCCTTCCCGCCGAGCCGCCAGCAGCGCGGGCAGCAGTCCCCGCACCGATCGGATCCGGCCGTCCAGCGCCAGTTCGCCGAACAGCACCGTTCCCTCCAGCAACCGCGGGGGAACCTGTTCGGCCCCGGCCAGGACCGCGCAGGCCAGGGCCAAGTCGTACGAGGTCCCCGCCTTCGGCAGCGCGGCCGGGGAGAGCGCCAGCGTCACGCAGCTCTGCGGCCAGTCCTCCCGGGAGTTCTGCACCGCGGCACGCACCCGGTTCTTCGCCTCCTGCAGCGCCGTGTCCGGCAGTCCGAGCAGCTGCACGTTCGGCAGCCCGCCCCGGCGCACGTCCGCTTCGATCTCGACCAGCCGGCCGTCCACGCCGAACAGCGCGACCGCCCAGGTCCGCCGCAGCGCCATTCAGAACACCCCCGGCAGGTGGTCGAGGGTGATCGGGCCCTTCGGCGGCCACAGGATGGAGATGACGTCGAACCGCACCCGGCAGCCGACGAGCCGCCGCTCCGCGAGCCACGCCCGCGCCAGCTCCCGCAGCCGGCGGATCTTGTTCGGCCCGATCGCGTTCAGCGGTGCCCCGTAGTCGATGCCGGAGCGGGTCTTGACCTCGCAGAACACCACGAGGTCGCCGTCGGTGCCGATGATGTCGAGCTCGCCCCGCGCGGTCCGCCAGTTCCGCGCGAGCACCGAAACACCGAGCCGCTCCAGGTGTTCGGCCGCGAGCCGTTCGCCCGCTCGCCCCAACGCGTGCGTTCCGCGTTCGGAGAAGTCGGAGAGCGCGCCGCGCAACGGCCGGTAGTCGAGCGTTCGCACCGCCATGATGTCCTCCCGGGCTGGAGTGGAATCCCGGAGCGGATCTCCGGGCTCCATTCCAAACTGCCCCGGCCGGATCGCACCCACCAGACCCGAATGGGAAATCTGTGGATGGATCGACGACCTGTGGACAACTCGAGCGGGAACGGGCTACGGGCACCCGTCCGGGAAACGCAGAACGGGTGACCACCCGCAGGTGATCACCCATTCCACCGACATCCGTTCCGGGCGCCCCTCCGCCCGCTGCCGCTCAGCTCCCGCCGAACGGCCCGTTCTCCGGCAACCGGAGGTCCGGCTTGTCCAGCTCCTCCACGTTGACGTCCTTGAACGTGATCACCCGGACGTTCTTCACGAACCGCGCGGGCCGGTACATGTCCCACACCCACGCATCCGACATGGACACCTCGAAGTAGACCTCGGAATCGGAGTTCCGGACCTGCACGTCCACCGCGTTGGCCAGGTAGAAGCGCCGTTCGGTCTCCACGACATAGGTGAACTGCCCGACGATGTCGCGGTACTCCTTGTAGAGCTGAAGCTCCATCTCGGTCTCGTACTTTTCGAGATCCTCGGCGCTCATCGCAGTGCGAGCCCTTCCCCGTCGTTCGTCCTACGTTCTCCCATTGTCCACCACTTCCCCCTCAGAAGCATCGAACAGACCGGGTTTGCTGATGATCGCGCGCGGCGAACGCATCCCGTGCAACCGCGCCGCGGCGACCACGTTCGAGTAGGACCAGCGGTGCTCCGCGCACGGCCCGTGCGCGCGCATGCTCGCGGTGTGGTCCGCGGTGCAGTAGCCCTTGTGCGCGGCGAACCCGTACCTCGGCCACCGTTCGTGCAGGTCGCGCATGATGTGGTCCCGGGTGACCTTCGCCAGCACCGAGGCGGCCGCCACGCACGCGGCGACCAGGTCCCCTTTGAGCACCGCGACGCTCGGTGCCCCCAGGCCTTGCACCTTGAAGCCGTCGGTGAGCACGTACCCGGGGTGCACCGGCAGCCGCGCCACCGCGCGGCGCATGCCCTCCAGGTTCGCCACGTGGATGCCGAGCGCGTCCACGTCCTCCGCGTCGATGACCACCGTCGAGTGCGCTTCCGCGCGTCGCAGGATCACCTCGTGGAGCCGCTCCCGCTCGGCCTCGGTCAGCACCTTGGAGTCGGTGAGCCCTTCGAACCGCCGCGCGTCCCCCGGGCGGAGGACGCAGGACGCGACCACGAGCGGACCCGCGCAGGCACCGCGCCCCGCTTCGTCGACCCCGGCGACCGGCCCCAGACCGCTGCGGTCCACGGCGCTCTGCAGCGCCCAGTTCCCGCTGCTGCGGCGGATCACCGGCCGCGGCGGGCGCCACCCCGCCCCGGCGACCGCGAGCCGTGCACCCACCGTCAGTGCCGCTCCTGGCGGCGCTGCCGGACTGCGGCGGAGAACTTGCGCCCCACCCACAGCACGGGGAAGGCGGCGGCGAAGCCGATCCCCGCGGGAAGCCCCGCCTGCCAGGCGGGCGCGCCGAGCGCGTCGGCCTGCGGATCGGTCTCCTCGATGCTCTGCCAGCGCTGCGGCGGCAGCACGATCACCTGGGCCTTGCCGATCACGTTGTCCACCGGCACCGCACCGTTGACGCCGCCACCGCCCTGGATGCGGGAGTCGCTGGAGTCGTTGCGGTTGTCGCCCTGCACCCACAGGTAGCCCTGGGGAACGGTGACCGGCGAGAACTCCTTCTGCACGTTGCCGCGGCCCGGCTCCCAGTAGATGTAGGGCTCGTTGAGCGGCTTGCCGTCCACCAGCATGCGGTTCTGGTCGTCGCAGCACTCGACGGTCTGCCCGCCGGTAGCGATGACCCGCTTGACGAAGTCCTTCTCGTCGGGCGAGCCGAAGCCGACCAGCGACATGGCGCTCTGCATGAAGCCGACCACCGGGTTCGAGGGCTCCTCGACCGTGAAGTCGTTCTGGCCCCACGTCTCCGGGCCGCGGAAGACCACGACGTCGCCCGGATCGGGGTCGGTGAACCGGTAGGAGATCTTGTCCACCAGCACCCGGTCGTTCTGGCAGCCGTCGCAGCCGTGCAGCGTCTGCTCCATCGACTGGGAGGGGATCACGTAGACCCGGGCCAGGAAGGCTTGGATCAGGATCGTCAGCACCAGCGCGGTCACGACCAGGATCGGCAGCTCACGCCAGAACGATCCCTTCCGCTCGCGCGAACGACCGCCCCGCGAGCGGCGGCCTCCCCCTTCGGCGTGTTCGGCAGCCGCGCCTTCGCGAGGCTCTTCTTCTGGTCCGGTAGAGCGCATGACGTCGGCCACGCGGCCAGGCTACTGGAACCGCGGAGCACCCCGGCGGAGTCCCCCTGCCCTCCCGCACGCGCGGCCGCCGCGCGCATCCCGGCCGTGACGTGCGGATTCCCCCGCCGCGGGCGGTCGGTGCCGGGCCGGCGCGGACGGAGCCGGGGTGTGATGCGCCACGGCCCACCGACTCGTTCACCTGATCGTGGATCAACGGAATCGCCTGCAGGGCAACAAAAAGGACGACCCGGATGCACGAAGCACCCGGGTCGTCCGAAGTCACCCGCCGATGGCGGGAGTTCCGCGTCAGGAAGCGGCGATCGGCTCCCGCTTCTCCTTGATCTTGGCGGCCTTGCCGCGGAGCTCGCGCAGGTAGTACAGCTTCGCGCGACGGACCTGGCCGCGGGTGGCGACCTCGATCTTGGAGATGTTGGGGGTGTGCACCGGGAAGGTGCGCTCCACGCCGACACCGAAGGAGATCTTGCGGACGGTGAAGGTCTCGCGGACGCCCGCGCCCTGGCGGCGGATCACGACGCCCTGGAAGACCTGGTTCCGCTCGCGCGAACCCTCGATGACGCGGACGTAGACCTTCAGCGTGTCGCCAGGCCGGAAGGCCGGAATGTCGGAACGCAGCGACTGGGCGTCCAGAGCGTCCAGGGTGTTCATCGGTGGTCCGTCCTCATCCGTGTCGTAGGCACCCGTGCATTCGCGGATCGTGGCCCGGACTTAACCGCGGCCGCCGCCTGACACGGGGTTGGCTTGCGATGTGCGCGCCGAGACGGAACCCGGCTGCGGCAACCCGTCAAGTGTGCCAGACGCGCAGGCAGGCGCCGCAACCGACCCCGGACAACGGCATCCGGGAGCACCGGCGCGGTCAGTCCGGGGCGTCCGCCCCGTCCTCGGCGCGCAGCGCGTCCAGCCGGGCGCGGTCCTTCTTGTCCAGCGCCTCGGCGGGCAACCGCTCCAGCAGGTCGGGACGCCGGCGGTAGGTCCGGTCCAGCGCCCGGTCCCGGCGCCAGCGGGCGATGGCGGCGTGGTTCCCGGAGCGCAGCACGTCCGGGACGGGCCGCTCCCGCCACACCTCCGGCCGGGTGTAGCTGGGGCCTTCGAGGAGGCCGTCGGAGAACGAGTCCTGCTCCGCGGAGGCCGGGTTGCCCAGCACGCCCGGCAGCAGCCGCGCCACCGCCTCGACCATGGTCAGGGTGGCGACCTCGCCGCCGACGAGCACGTAGTCGCCGATGGAGACCTCCTCCACCGGCATCCGCGACGCCGCCTCGTCGACCACCCGCTGGTCGATCCCCTCGTAACGGCCGCAGGCGAACACCAGCCACGGTTCCGCCGACCAGCGGACGGCGGTGCGCTGGGTGAACGGCCGGCCGGCCGGGGTGGGCACGATCAGCCGGGGCGGCTGCGGCCCGGAGCCGCACACCTCGTCGAGGGCCTCGCCCCACACGTCGGGCTTCATCACCATGCCCGGGCCGCCGCCGTACGGGCTGTCGTCCACCGCGCGGGGGACGTCGTGGGTCCAGTCGCGCAGGTCGTGGACGCCGACGGAGATCTTCTCCCGCTCGATCGCCTTGCCCAGCAGCGCGGCGCGCAGCGGAGCCAGGTATTCGGGGAAGATCGTGACGACGTCGATGCGCAACGGGTGTTCCTTCGAGCGGGGAGTTCCGGCGCGGAGCCGGGAAGAGGGGCGACGAGTCAGTCGTCGCCGAGCAGGCCCTCGGGCGGGTCGACGACGACGCGCCCGGCCGCGAGGTCGACCGCGGGCACGATGGCGGCGACGAACGGGACGAGCCGTTCCACGTCGTCCGCGGTGCGCACCGACAGCAGCTCGCCGCCGGGCGTGTGCAGCACTTCGCGCACCACGCCTACCTCGTCGCCGGTCGGCAGCACCACCCGCAGACCTTCCAGCTGGTGGTCGTGGAACTCGTCCGGGTCGTCGGTCGGCGCGAGCTCGTCGGTGCGCACGGTCAGCGTGACACCGCGCAGCCGCTCGGCCTCGTCCATGCCGTCCACCGACTCGAAGCGCACCCCCCGCCGCCCGGGGGGGGGCGGGGCGGCTGTCACGGTGAGCGTGTCCGGTCCGGGCTTGCCGCGCCGCTGGACGCCGAGCACCGCGCCCGGCGCGAACCGCAGTTCAGGGCTGTCGGTGCGCACGTCCACGACGACTTCGCCGCGCACGCCGTGCGTCTTCACGACTCTGCCCACGGCCAGCTCCGGACCGGTCATGCCGTCCTCATCGATCTGTGTCGACCACGTCGACCCGGATGCCGCGCCCGCCGATCCCGGAGATCACGGTGCGCAGCGAGGTCGCCGTGCGGCCACCACGGCCGATGACCTTGCCCAGGTCGTCCGGGTTCACGTGGACTTCCAGGGTGCGGCCCCGCCGGGTGGTGAGGAGTTGGACGCGGACGTCGTCGGGGTTGTCGACGATGCCGCGCACCAGGTGTTCGAGCGCGTCCGCGAGGACCGTCACGCCTGGCCGTCCTCGGACTTCTGCTCCTCAGCGGCCTCCGCCTCGGCCTTCTTGCCGCCCTTCTTCTTGGGCGTGGTGGCCTCGGCGACGGTGTCCTCACCGGCAGCGGCGAGAGCAGCGGCGAACAGCTCTTCCTTGCTCTGCTTCGGCTCGGCGACCTTCAGGGTGCCCTCGGCGCCCGGCAGGCCCTTGTGCTTCTGCCAGTCACCGGTGACCTCGAGGATGGCCTGAACCGGCTCGGTCGGCTGCGCACCGACGCTCAGCCAGTGCTGCGCGCGCTCGGAGTCGACGATGATGCGGCTCGGGTTCTCCATCGGGTGGTACTGACCGATGGTCTCGATCGCCCGGCCGTTGCGACGGGTGCGCGAGTCGGCGACGACGATGCGGTAGTGCGGCTCCCGGATCTTACCGATGCGGGCCAGCTTGATCTTCACAGCCACGGGTGCTGGTGCTCCTCAGACTCTCGTTCGTGCTCGGGTGAGCGAACCAAGCCGTGTGGGGAAATACGGAGTGGATGGCTCATACGTCGATGGCCGCGGACGGTGAGAGGGACCGACTCGCAGCGAACAGGCGCCTATTCTGCCAGATGGCCGGTCGCGCCCCGCAGCAGGTCCCGCTCAGGACGCCGGGACGACCCCGAGGGAGATCAGCAGCAGGCCCAGCGCGGGCAGGAAGTTGTTCACCTGGTGGGCGACCACGCTCGCGGTGAGCCTGCCGGTGCGCATCCGCGCCACCCCGATCGGGATCGCGATGATGAGCAGCAGCCAGGTGCGCTCCGGTTCCAGGTGCCCGATGGCGAACACGGCGGTGCTGAGCACGAACGCGCTGATCCGGCTCCAGCGCAGCCGTTCCATGGCGCCCCACAGCAGTCCGCGGTAGAGGACCTCCTCGCACACCGGGGCGATCAGCCACACGTGCAGGAAGATCAGCACCGCCAGCGACGGGGACAGCTGCACCCCGTCGAGCAGGCTGCTGACCGTGGAGGTCGCGTTCTCCGGCCCCACCCAGTTGATCCAGACCATCGAGGCGACGGTGGTGCTGAGCAGCCCGATCAGGCCGATGCCGAAGCCGGTCTTGACGTCCTCCCAGCGCCAGTGCAGCCCGAAGTCCAGCCGCGGGCCGTTGCCGCGCACCTGGGTGATGACCACGGCGACGGCCGCGGAGACCAGCGTCGGCAGCATCAGCATGCACACCAGAGCGGTCGAGAACCACGCGCTCTCGCGCGGGTTCCCGAACAGCGCCGCCAGCGTCACCGAGGCGAGGATGAACACGGCCTCCGCCAGGAAGAACGCGCCGAAGCCCCAGCGGTGGTCGCGTTCGGCCGACGGGGTGGGGATCTTGGTGGCCGTTCCGGTCCCCCCGTCCGCGGCGGAAGCGCCTTCGGCGGGCTCGGGCTGCGGTACCTGCACGGGCGCCTCCGTCTCGAGCGAGCGGCGTTCCGGGACGCGCTCGCCCGGATATCCCGCCGCTCGGCCGTGGGTTCTCTCCAGCACGCCGAGGTTCCGGCGGAATCGCCAGATTACCTTCGTCTTTCACCGCCCCACATCCGCTTTCGGACGCGGTGGACCGTCGATCAGGTGACGACGGCGCCTCGCAGCACGATGCGGCTGGGATGGCGCAGGGCGCCCAGGTCCGTGCGCGGATCGGTGTCGTAGCAGACCAGGTCGGCCACCGCGCCGTGCTCCAGGCCGCCGTGGCCGAGCCATTCGCGGGCGGCCCAGGAAGCGGCGCCCAGCGCCTGCTCGGCGGACATGCCGATGCGGTGCAGCGCGCGGATTTCGTCGACGAGCACGCCGTGCTCGATGCCGCCGCCCGCGTCGGTACCCGCGTACACCGGGACACCCGCCTCGACCGCCTTGGCCACGGTCGCGTCGCCGCGCTCGTAGAGCGCGGTCATGTGGCTCGCGTAGTCCGGGTACTTCGTGGCGGCCGCGGCGAACGACGGGAAGTTCTCGATGTTCACCAGCGTCGGCACCAGCGCGGTGCCGTGCCGGGCCATCAGCTCGACGGTGTCGTCGGTGAGTCCGGTGCCGTGCTCGATGCAGTCGATGCCCGCGTTGAGCAGGCCGGGCAGCGCGTCCTCGCCGAACACGTGCGCGGTGACGCGGGCGCCGTGCGCGTGCGCGACGGCGATCGCCTCGGCCAGCACGTCCTCGCTCCACAGCGGGGTGAGGTCCCCGGCGGCGCGGTCGATCCAGTCGCCGACGAGCTTCACCCAGCCGTCGCCGTAGGCCGCCTGCTCGGCGACCGCGGCGGGCAGCTGGGACTCGTGCTCCAGCTGGTCGGCGAGGTACGGGATGTAGCGCTTCGGCTTCGCCAGGTGCCTGCCCGCGCGGATGATCCGCGGCAGGTCGGCGCGTTCCTGCAGCGGCCGGGTGTCGATCGGCGCGCCGCAGTCGCGGATGAGCAGGGTGCCCGCGTCCCGGTCGGTCTCGGCCTGCTGCGCGGCGACCTCCAGGTCGACCGGGCCGTTCGGGCCGATGCCGACGTGGCAGTGCGCGTCGACGAGCCCGGGCAGCACGTACCCGCCGTCGAGCGCGGTGGTCGCGCCGGGCAGCGGCGTGCGGCTGATCAGGCCGTCGCCGATCCACAGCTCACCGGCTTCGCCCTCGGGCAGCAGCACGCCGCGCAGGTGCAGCGGCGCGGTCATTTCTTCTTCTTGCCGCCGAAGTTCAGCTTGGACGGGTCGAACCCGGCCGGGAGCTCGTTGAGCCCGCCCTGCAGCTGGGACGTGTCCGGGCCCGCCCCGGGCATCCCGCCGGGGAGTCCGCCCGGGGGCAGTCCGGGGAACCCGCCGGGCATGCCGCGCATGCCCTTCGGCGGGGTCGGCCCCTTGGCCTTGCCCTTGCGGTTCTTGCCCTTGCCCTTCTTGCCCTTCTTGCCGCCCCCGCCGCCGAAGCCGCCGAACTGGCCGGCCATCTGCTGCATCATCTTGCGGGCCTCGAAGAAGCGGTTCACCAGGTCGTTGATGTCGCTGACGGTGACGCCGGAACCCTTGGCGATGCGCTGCCGCCGGGACGCGTTGATGATCTTCGGGTCGGAGCGCTCGGCGGGCGTCATGCCGTGGATGATCGCCTGCACCCGGTCCAGGTGCTTCTCGTCGAAGTTGGCGAGCTGGTCCTTCATCTGGTTCGCGCCCGGGAGCATGCCCAGCAGGTTCTGCAGCGGGCCCATCCGGCGGACCGCCTGCATCTGCTCCAGGAAGTCCTCCAGGGTGAGCTGCCCGGAGCCGAGCTTCTGCGCCGCCTGCTCGGCCTGGTCGGCGTCGAACGCCTGCTCGGCCTGCTCGATGAGGGTGAGCATGTCGCCCATGCCCAGGATCCGGCTCGCCATCCGGTCCGGGTGGAAGACGTCGAAGTCCTCCAGCTTCTCCCCGTTGGAGGCGAACATGATCGGCTGGCCGGTCACGTGCCGCACCGACAGCGCGGCACCACCGCGGGCGTCGCCGTCGAGCTTGGTGAGCACCACGCCGGAGAAGCCGACGCCGTCCCGGAAGGCCTCCGCGGTGGACACCGCGTCCTGGCCGATCATGGCGTCGACCACGAACAGGATCTCGTCCGGCTGGACGGCGTCCCGGATGTCCGCGGCCTGGCGCATCATCTCCTCGTCCACGCCGAGGCGGCCCGCGGTGTCGACGATGACCACGTCGTGCTGCGCGCGCTTCGCCTCGTCGAGGCTGCGCCGCGCCACGTCCACCGGGTCACCGGTGCCGTTGCCCGGTTCCGGGGCGAACACCGGCACGCCGGCGCGTTCGCCGACGACCTGGAGCTGGGTGACCGCGTTGGGGCGCTGCAGGTCGCAGGCCACCAGCATCGGGGTGTGCCCCTGGCCGGAGAGCCACTTGGCGAGCTTCCCGGACAGGGTCGTCTTGCCCGAGCCCTGGAGCCCGGCGAGCAGGATCACCGTGGGCGGGTTCTTGGCGTGCTCCAGCCTGCGGGTCTCGCCGCCGAGGATGCCGACGAGCTCCTCGTTGACGATCTTGACGACCTGCTGGGCCGGGTTGAGCGCACCGGAGACCTCGGCACCCTTCGCGCGGTCCTTGACACCCGCGATGAACGCGCGGACCACCGGCAGCGCCACGTCCGCTTCCAGCAGGGCGATGCGGATCTCGCGCGCCGTGGCGTCGATGTCGGCGTCCGAGAGCCGGCCCTTGCCGCGCAGGTTCTGCAGAACCGAGGTGAGCCGGTCGCTAAGGGTGTCGAACACGGGTTCTCGCCGCTCCTGAGTCGAATGATGTACCTGAGGGTCGAGGGTAACCGCACCCGGAATCGCCGGAGGCGACCGCCGGGCGGGTGCCCGCGTCCGAGCGGCGGGCGCGGGGCGGACGAGCGGGCGGCGCGGCCTCCAGGGGAGACCGCGCCGCCCTCGTCATCAGGTGCGGTCGCGGCTGGGGCGCTTGCCGTAGCCGCCGCCGGGCCGGCCGCCCTGCTGCGGTGCCCGCGGGCCGCCCTTGCGGTGCGGGCGCGGCTTGTCCCGGCCGGGACGCGGACCGCGGCGGGCCAGCACCTCGCCGTCGGCCCGGCTGATCCGCAGGCCGCGGCCGGCGACCTGGGTCTTGCTGAGCTTGCGCAGCATGTCCTCGGGCAGGTTCGCGGGCAGTTCGATGAGCGTGTGCTCGGCCCGGATGTCGATGTGCCCGATGTGCTTGCTGTGCAGGCCGCCCTCGTTGGCCAGCGCGCCGACCAGGGCGCTCGGCGTGACGCGGTTCCGGCGGCCGACCTCGACCCGGTAAGTGTCGGTGTCGGTACCGGCGGGCTCGAAGCCGCCGTCGCGGTGACCGCGGCGGTTGTCCTGCGGTTCCGGTTCGAGCAGCAGCGGGCGGTCGCCCTGCACCATGCCGGCCAGCGCGGCGGCGATCTCCGCCGCGGGCACGTCGTGGGTGCGCTCGTACTCCTGCACGAGGTTGTGGAACAGCTCCAGACCGCCCTTCTCCAGGGTGTCGGTGATCCCCTGGGCGAAGCGGGCGAGGCGCTGGTCGTTCACGTCGTCCACGCTGGGCAGGTCCATCTGCTCGATGGACTGCCGGGTGGCCTTCTCGATGGAGCGCAGCATGTGCCGCTCGCGCGGGGAGACGAACAGGATCGCCTCGCCGCTGCGCCCGGCCCGGCCGGTGCGGCCGATGCGGTGCACGTACGACTCGCTGTCGTGCGGGATGTCGTAGTTCAGCACGTGCGAGATGCGCTCCACGTCGAGCCCGCGGGCCGCGACGTCGGTGGCCACCAGGATGTCGATCCGGCCCTCGCGCAGGTGCCCGATGGTCCGCTCGCGCTGCGCCTGCGGCACGTCACCGTTGATCGCGGCGGCGTTGAAGCCGCGCGCCTTGAGCTTCTCGGCGAGCTCCTCGGTGATCTGCTTGGTGCGGGCGAACACGATCATCGCGTCGAAGGTCTGCACTTCGAGGATGCGGGTCAGCGCGTCCAGCTTGTACGGGCCGCGCACCGGCACGTACTTCTGCGTGATGTTGGTGGCCGTGGAGGTCTTGGTCTTGACCGAGATCTCCACCGGCTCGCGCAGGTACGACTGGCTGATCTTGCGGATCGCGCCGGGCATCGTCGCGGAGAACAGCGCGACCTGCCGCTGCGCCGGCACCGACTGCAGGATGCGCTCGACGTCCTCGATGAAGCCCATCCGCAGCATCTCGTCGGCCTCGTCGAGCACCAGGTGCTTGAGGTTGCGCAGGTTCAGCGACCCCTTGTCCAGGTGGTCGATGAGCCGGCCCGGGGTGCCGACGACGACGTGCGCGCCACGCTTGAGCCCGGCCAGCTGCGGGCCGTAGCTCTGGCCGCCGTAGATCGGCAGCACGTTGAAGCCCGGCAGGTGCTTGGCGTAGCGCTGGAACGCCTCGGCGACCTGGATGGCCAGCTCGCGGGTCGGGGCCAGCACCAGGGCCTGCGGGCCGGGCGCGTCGAGGTCGAGGTTGGTGAGGATCGGCAGCGCGAACGCGGCCGTCTTGCCGGTGCCGGTCTGTGCCAGGCCCATCACGTCGCGGCCTTCCAGCAGCGGCGGGATGGTCTGCTCCTGGATCGGCGAGGGCGTCTCGTAGCCGAGCTCGACGAGGACCTTGCGGACCAGCGGGTCGAGCGCGAGAGCGTCGAAGCCGGTGGGGGCCTGCTCGGCGGCGGGCTGCTCCTCGACGGCAGCCTGCTCAGCGGCGGGCTGCTCGACCGGAGCCTGCTCGGCGGTGGCCGTCTCCGACGCCTGCTCGGCCAGCGCGGATTCGACGGACTCGACGGCGGCGGTGACCGCCTGCTCGCCGTTGAAGTCGGCGGCGGGCAGCTCGGAGCTCGCGTCGCCGGTCAAGAGCACACCGGAAACTGCTTGATCGATTTGGGGCATGGGTGTAGCGGATCTCCTCGGTAGTGGTCGCCAGGGCTGAACCGGAATGCGTCACGGCCCTGCACCGACGTCCACTGCACGCGGCGATCGCAACAGTCAGGTCCGAACACAGCTCCGCCGTCGCCGTCTCCAAGGGCGGGCGGTGCTGCTCGCGCATGTCAAGCCGCGCACACCTGGCACGCACACGCACTGTTGCCAGTCACTCGCAGCTCGCTGTCTCAGCCAGACGCGGCGGAATCTGCCCCCGCGTCGTCGTCCAGGGTAGCGATCATCTGTTCGGGCGGGCGAACCCACCCGTGCTATCGGGACGAATCTCACCTCGCCGCCAGGTCAGCGGGGGCCGAGCAGGCGCAGCCCACCGGTCACGTCGGCGCGCGTGTAGAGGTGCACCTCCTGCCAGCCGCGCGGCGCGCGTCCGGACAGCAGCGCCCGATGCATCCGGTGCGCCCGGTGCACGTGCAGCTGGAACGCGTGGCCCCGGATGAGCCTGCCGCGGGCGTGCTGCCCGGCCAACGCCTCCTCCGGCCCGACGTGCAGCCACACCAGGATCCGCCGCCGCCCGCTGAGCAGCGCGAACAGCACCAGCATCAGCCGGGTGGTGGCGCGGGTGGAGGGTTCGTGCGCGACGACGCGGCCGCGGGAGCGCAGGCAGTACCAGGCGATGCGCGAGCGGTGCACCGCGTGCACCAGCGGCCGGTACCAGCGGTACGGGACGGCGTCGGGCAGCAGCGCCTTGAGGCGGGCCCGGACCTGCTCGGAGTCCAGCACCACCGTGCCCGGCGGTGCGACCAGCTTGTGCAGCACGGTGCTCTTGCCCGCGCCGGGCAGCCCGGCCAGGACGACGAGCGCGCGGCGAGGGGCGCGCAGGGCGGGGGCTGGGCCGCCGTCCACGGCGGACTCGTCCGAAATGTCCACGACGTCCCCAGGCTACGCGAAACGGATCCGTCGCCGAGCGCGCGGGCGGACGCGAGAATCCGGGGTGGCCCCACCCCTCGTGCGGGCC
>NZ_JAIUJZ010000144.1:0-17537 GCF_020176775.1 Saccharopolyspora sp. 6M | reverse complement strand
CCGCCGAGGGTCTTGTGGGTGGTCGTGGTGACCACATCGGCATAGGGCAGCGGGCTCGGGTGCAGCCCGGCGGCGACCAGGCCGGCGAAGTGGGCCATGTCGACCATCAGGTAAGCACCGACCTCGTCGGCGATCTCGCGGAACCGCGCGAAGTCCAGCTGGCGCGGATAGGCCGACCAGCCCGCCACGATCAGCTTCGGCCGGTTCTCCCGCGCCAGGCGAGCCACCTCGTCCATGTCGACCCGGTGATCGTCCTCGCGCACGTGGTACGGCACCACGGTGTAGAGCTTGCCGGAGAAGTTGATGCGCATCCCGTGCGTCAAATGACCACCATGGGCCAGGTCCAAGCCCATGATCGTGTCACCCGGCGACAACAAGGCGTGCATCGCCGCGGCGTTGGCCTGCGCACCCGAATGCGGCTGCACGTTCGCGAACGACGCCCCGAACAACGCCTTCACCCGATCGATCGCCAACTGCTCGACCACGTCCACATGCTCACAACCACCGTAATAACGGCGGCCCGGGTAGCCCTCGGCGTACTTGTTCGTCAACACCGAACCCTGCGCCTGCAACACCGCCTGCGGCGCGAAGTTCTCCGACGCGATCATCTCCAACGTGTTCTGCTGACGACCCAGCTCCGCCCCCACAGCAGCGGCCACCTCCGGATCCACCACCGCAAGCCGGTCGTTGAACAGGTCCGGTGTCGACATGAGCAATTGCCTCCTGGTGTTCGATCTGGGCTGCGCCGGACGGGTCCGGCGCGGTCCGGTCAAGGTTTCGAGAGCCCGTTGCGGGCGTGTGTCAGGCCTTGCGGCGGTAGAACGGCAGTTCCACGACTTCGGCGTCGATGGACTTGCCGCGGATGTCGACCTGCACCGCGGTACCGGGCGCGCTGTGCGCGCGGTCCACGTAGGCCATCGCGATCGGGTGACCGAGCGTCGGGGACGGGGCGCCGCTGGTGATCTCGCCGATCTCGGCGCCGTCGGCGAGCACCGGGTAGCCGTGCCGGGGCGCGCGGCGCGCGTCGGTGCGCAGCCCCACCAGGGTGCGCTCCGTCGGAGCCGCCGCGACCTGCGCCAGCGCGGCCTTGCCGATGAAGTCACCGGGCTTGTCCAGCTTCACCACGCGCCCCAGGTTCGCGTGGAACGGGGTGAGCGAGGCGGACAGCTCGTTGCCGTACAGCGGCATGCCCGCCTCCAGCCGCAGCGTGTCGCGGCAGGACAGCCCCGCCGGGACCAGTCCGCGCTCGGCGCCGGAGTCGGTCAGCGCGCGCCACACCGCGGGCGCGTCCGCGGGGGAGGTGAACAGCTCGAAGCCGTCCTCGCCGGTGTAGCCCGTGCGCGCCAGCAGCACCTGCTTCCCGGCGACCTCGCTGGGATACCCGGCGTAGTACTTCACGGTGGACAGGTCGGTGCCGGTCAGCGGCGCCAAGATCGACACCGACTCCGGTCCCTGCACGGCGATCAGCGCGTACTCGTCGGAGACGTCGCGGTGCGCGGCGTCGAACCCGGCGATGCGCTCGGCGAGCTCGGCGGAGACCACGGCCGCGTTGGCCGCGTTGGCGACCACCAGGAACCGCTGCTCGTCCAGCCGGTAGACGATGAGGTCGTCGAGCACGCCGCCCTCGGTGTTGCACAGCATGGTGTAGCGGGCGCGACCCACCGTGATCGCGGACGCGTTCGCGACGAGCGCGTGGTCCAGCGCCGCGGCCGCCTCCGGGCCGCTGATCTCGATCTCGCCCATGTGCGAGAGGTCGAACAACCCGGCCGCGGTCCGCACCGCCTGGTGCTCGGCGGTGTCCCCCGAGTAGCGGACCGGCATCCGCCAGCCCGCGAAGTCGGTGAAGTGCGCGCCGAGGGACTCGTGGACCTCGTGCAGCGGTGTCCGTCGCGGAGCGGGGGGCGACGACGTCATGGTGCGGAACTCCTCCTGGTGGGCACCGATCACGTCCGAGGGGGACCGGTTGCGGCCACTTCCAGCAGAAACCATATCCGGGGTCCTCCGACGGCGATGGGCGCGGGCGTGCGCTGCCGGTCTCCCCGGAGTCATTGGCCTGAGAGTTTCACCGCGCACGAGGGCGGCTTGCACCGTGGGCGAGGGACACGGGTCCCTGCTTTTCTCCGTGATCGCCTGCTGTCGCGCGGTAGCGGGGCCTGAGAGTTTGGTGGGGAGGATTGCTCCTTCGGCGCTGCACCCAGGAATCGCATCCTGCACGGACCAGGGGCTCCTGGCGGGGCGCAGACTCTCCCGCACGACGTCGTCGGCGTTGTAGTCCGGTGTTGTGTTGTGCTCCGGAACGCTACGGAGATCACACAGCGCAGTCAACCGAACGTGAGCGTGATCCCGTCGCCGCGCGCGGAGTTCAGCGCTGCGGGAACAGCCGGGCGTGCTGGGCGCGGAGGCCGTCGACCAGCGCCCGCAGCGCCAGTTCGAAGCTGTCGTCGTCGATCTCGGCGGCGTGCTCGCGCAGCAGGTGGGCGCCGTGCAGGTGCGGGAACCGCTCGTCGTAGACCTCGGCGTCGTCGACGAACCCGCCCGCGAACGAGCCCATCGCCGCACCGAGCACCAGGAACTTGGTGGAGGCGCCGATCATCGTGGCGTACCGCTGCGGCCAGCCCGCGCTGGTCAGCCCGCCGTGCACGGCGTCGGCGCGGCGCAGCGAGGTCTCCCGGCGGGCCGGTCCGGACGCCATGAACGGCACCAGGTTGGGGTGGGCGGCGAGCGCGGCCCGGTAGGAGCGGGCCCAGCGGGTGAGGCCGGTGGGCCAGTCGATGTCGAACCCGCTGGTGTCGACGGTGCCCATCACGCCGTCGGCGACGTCGTGCAGCAGCGCTTCCTTGGTGGCCACGTGGTTGTAGAGCGAGGCGGCGCGGACGCCGAGGGAGTCGGCGAGCCTGCGCATGGACAGCGCTTCGAGGCCTTGGCCGTCGATGATCGCCAGCGCGTGTTCGCGGATGCGTTCGCGGGTGAGCTGGGGGCTCTTGGGTCTGCCCATGCCGCGCTCCTGCCTGCCGCCCGCTGCCGGTCGGCGCCCCCTCGGTGGGCGCCGTGCCCGTCCGCGTCCGCTGCGGATCGTGTCGATCAGTGTCCGGTGCGCGGCTCTTGCCGCGGTGCGCGGGGTGGTCCTAGAGTCCAAAACTAACGACGTTAGTCGTCAGGTGTCCAACGGCGGACGACCGTGCCGCCCGCACCGGCGACATCCTCACGGAGGTGGACGATGGTCAACGACGACGAGTCCCCGGAGCGGGTCGAGCCGCACACCACGCTGTCGCTCGCCTCGGTCCTCGCCGAGCCGGCGCGGCTGCGCCCGGCGCACCCCGCGGTCGTCGAGGGCGAGCAGCGGGTGACCTACGGCGAGCTGTGGGAGCAGGTCCGGGCGCACGCGGCCGCGCTGCGCGCTCGCGGGATCGAGCCGGGCGACCGGGTCGCGATCGTGGCGCCCAACGTGATCGATTTCGTGCGCGCCTACTACGCGGTGCTCACCGCGGGCGCGGTCGTGGTGCCGGTTCCGCTGCTGCTGGTCCCGGACGAGGCGGCGTACCTGCTGCGCAACTCCGGCGCGAAGCTCGTCGTCGGGCACACGAGCCAGCTGGCGCTCGCCGCCGAATCGGCGCGCCGCGCCGGCATCCCGCTGGTCTCGATCGGCCCGTCGGTGCCCGGCCCGGAGACCCCGGACTCGTTGAGCGAGGCGGCGGCCGCGGCCGAACCGGTCCGCTCCTTCGCCACCCGCGCGCCCGACGACCCCGCGGTGATCTTCTACACCAGCGGCACCACCGGCCGGCCGAAGGGCGCGGTGCTCACCCACCTGAACCTGGTGCTCAACGCGACGGTGAACGCCTTCGACGCCAACGACACCCGCCGCGAGGACCTGATCCTCGGCTGCCTGCCGCTGTTCCACGTCTTCGGGCAGACCGTCTCGCTGAACACCACGTTCCGGGCGGGCGCGACGCTGGTGCTGCAACCCAAGTTCGACCCGGCCGAGGCGCTGCGGCTCATCCGGGACCACCGCATCACCCAGCTCAACGGCGTGCCCACCATGTACATCCGGATGCTGGAGGCCGCCGGGGACGACGACGACCTGTCCTCGCTGCGGATGTGCGTGTCCGGTGGCGCGGCGCTGCCGGTGGCGGTGCTGGAGCGGTTCCAGCGGCGCTTCGGCGCCCCGATCCACGAGGGCTACGGGCTGTCCGAGACCTCGCCGACGGCCACCGTGAACCAGCCCGCGTTCGGGCCGCGCGCAGGCACCGTCGGGCACGCGCTGTGGGGCATCGACGTCGAGATCGCCGAACCGTCCGTGGAGGACCGGATCGAACTGCTGCCCGCCGGGGAGACCGGCGAGGTCGTGGTCCGCGGCCACAACGTGTTCGCCGGGTACCTGGACGACCCGGAGGCCACCTCGGCGGCGCTCGTCGACGGCTGGTTCCGCACCGGTGACATGGGCGTCAAGGACGCCGAGGGCTACCTGTCCATCGTGGACCGCAAGAAGGATCTGATCATCCGCAACGGCTACAACATCTACCCGCGCGAGGTGGAGGAGCTGCTGATCCGGCACCCCGCCGTCGCGCAGTGCGCGGTGATCGGCCTGCCCGACCCGGGGCGTGGCGAGGAGGTGTGCGCGGTCGTGGTGCCCGAACGCGGTGAGGACCCGGACGAGGCGCTGGGCAAGGCCATCATCGCCTGGGCCGCGGAGCAGACCGCGCACCACAAGTACCCGCGCCGCGTCGTGTTCGTCGACGAGCTGCCGCTGGGTCCCAGCCACAAGGTGCTCAAGCGGGAACTGCGCAGCCGCATCGCCGAATCCTCCTGACCCCCGACCTCGCCACACCGGCCTCGCCGAAAGGACCCGCCACCGATGGTCGACTTCTCCCTGTCCGAGACCGAACGCGACATCCGCGACTGGGTGCGCACGTTCGTGCAGCGCGAGCTGGTGCCGCTGGAGCCGGAGGTGCTGCGCCGCGAGCGCGACCACGAACGCGGCCTCACCCGCGAGGAGCTGGCCGAACTGCGCAAGAAGGCGCGCGACGCCGGGTTCTGGGGCGTGCAGACCCCCGAGGAGTACGGCGGGATGAATCTCTCCGCCGTGCTCACCGCGCTGATCGAGATCGAGCTGGGCCGCACCTTCGTGCCGTTCAGCTTCGGCGGCTACGCGGACAACATCCTCTACCACGCCAACGAGGAGCAGAAGCAGCGCTACCTGGTGCCCACCATCGAGGGCGAGCGCAAGTCCTGCTTCGCCATCACCGAGCCGGGGGCGGGTTCGGACGCCAAGAACCTCCGCACCACGGCCCGCAAGGACGGCGCGGAGTGGGTGATCGACGGGGAGAAGACGTTCATCACCGGCGGCATCGATGCCGACTTCACCATGGTCTTCGCCGTCACCGACAAGGAGAAGGGCGCCGACGGCGGCGTCACCTGCTTCCTCGCCGACCGGGACGCCGGCTGGAAGTCGGAGCCCATCGAGATCATGGGCGAGTGGGACCGCCAGCCCGCCGCGCTGGTCTTCGACGGCGTCCGGGTGCCGGAGGAGAACGTGCTCGGCGAGGTCGGCGGCGGTTTCAAGCTGGCCATGCAGTGGATCGGCCGCGGCCGCTACCTGTTGCCCGCCCGCGCCCTCGGCGGCTGCGAGCGGATGATGGAGATGTCGATGGACTACGCCCGCAACCGGCAGACGTTCGGGGCGCCCATCGCCGACCGGCAGGCCATCCAGTGGATGATCGCGGACTCGGCGGTGGAGATCGAGGCGCTGCGCTGGCTGGTGCTGCAGGCCGCGTGGCAGGTCGACCAGGGCGCCGACTCCCGGCACGCGCAGTCCATCGCGAAGCTCTACGGCGGCACCAGGGCGAACGAGATCGTGGACCGGATGCTGCAGATCCACGGCGGCATGGGCTACACCCGCGAGCTGCCCATCGAGCGCTGGTACCGGGACATCCGGCTGCTGCGCATCTTCGAGGGCACCGACGAGATCCAGCGCCGCACCATCGCCCGCAACCTGCTCAAGGGGCACGCCCAGGTCGGCGGGGTGCTCGGCTGATCCGGCGACGCGGCGGATCGGCCCGGTCACACCCTCGATCGGATGTCCGATTCGCCGGTAACCTGGGTGCAGCGTGATCGACCGGCCCGACTGGGAGCTGCTATGTCGTTGTTCAAGAAGGTGACCGACTTCGCCAAGAGCCCGCAGGGCAAGAAGGCGATCGACCAGGCCAAGCGGTACGCGAGCGACCCGAAGAACAAGGCCAAGATCGAGCAGGTGAAGAACCGCTTCCTCGGCGGTGGCAAGAGCAAGTGACGCACCCCCACGACGGCCCCCGGCGCACCCGGGGGCCGTCGTCGTGCGGGGACCCGGTGCTCGGATCGTGCCGCGCCGGTGGCGGACCCGGCCGGTGAACCGTGATCAACGGGCTGTGCCGGGGCCGGATCGGCAGTAGGGTTCTCGCGGGCTGATTCCGGGATCAGGGGCGGTGCGATGGGCCGGGCTTACGTGGTGGGCACGTTCGACACGAAGGCCGCGGAGCTGCGCTACGTCGCCGGGCTCGTCGCCGACGCGGGCGTGGAAGTGATCACCGTCGACGTGGGCACGTCCGGCGCGGAGTCCGCCGATGCCCCCGACGTGTCCGCCGCCGAGGTGGCCGCCGCGCACCCGCGCGGGGCCGCGGCGGTGTTCACCGGTGATCGCGGCACGGCCGTGGTGGCGATGGCGCTGGCGTTCGAGCGGTGGCTCGGCGCGCGACGCGGTGTGGGCGGGGTGCTGGGCCTGGGCGGTTCCGGCGGTACCGCGCTGATCACCCCGGCGCTGCGGGCGCTGCCGGTGGGGGTGCCGAAGCTGGTGGTCTCGACGGTGGCCTCCGGTGACATCTCGTCCTACGTGGACGCGTCGGACATCGCGATGTTCCCGGCGGTCACCGACGTCGCCGGGCTCAACCGGATCTCCCGCCAGGTGCTCGGCAACGCCGCGCACGCGCTGGCCGGGGCCGTGCGCAACACCGTGCCGGCCGTGGAGCAGCTGCCCGCGGTGGCGCTGACGATGTTCGGGGTGACCACGCCCTGCGTCACCGAGGCCGCGAACCGGCTCGCCACCGACCACGACCCGCTGGTGTTCCACGCGACCGGCACCGGCGGCCGCGCCATGGAGAAGCTCGTCGCCGACGGGCTCGTCGAAGCGGTCCTGGACATCACCACCACCGAGGTGTGCGACCTGGTCGCCGGGGGAGTGATGAGCGCGGGCGAGACCCGGCTGGACGCGATCGCGCGCAGCGGCGTGCCCTACGTCGGCTCCTGCGGCGCGCTCGACATGGTCAACTTCGGGGCGCCGGACACCGTGCCGGAGCGGTACCGGAACCGGTTGTTCTACGAGCACAACCCGCAGGTCACGCTGATGCGCACCACGGCGGACGAATGCCGCGAGATCGCCCGGTTCCTGGCCGCGAAGCTCAACGCCTGCACCGGTCCGGTGCGGTTCCTGCTGCCCGAGGGCGGCGTCTCGCTGCTGGACGTCCCGGGGCAGCCCTTCCACGACCCGGCCGCCGACCGGGCCCTGTTCGAGACCCTGGAGGCGGAGGTGCACCAGACCGAGCAGCGGCGCCTGGTGCGCGTCCCGCACGACATCAACGACGACCGCTTCGTCGAAGCGCTGCTCGGCGCCTTCGACGAGGTCCGCGCGCGAGGAGGACGGGCATGACGCGGTTCGACCGGGAGACCCTGGTGCGCCGATTCCGGGGCATGGCCGATCGGGGCGAACCGATCATCGGCGGCGGCGCGGGCACCGGGCTGTCCGCCAAGTGCGAGGAATCCGGCGGCATCGACCTGATCGTGCTGTACAACTCGGGCCGCTACCGGATGGCGGGGCGCGGTTCGCTCGCCGGGCTGCTGGCCTACGGCAACGCCAACGAGATCGTGGTGGAGATGGCGAGCGAGGTGCTGCCGGTGGTGCACCGCACCCCGGTGCTCGCCGGGGTCAACGGCACCGACCCGTTCCTGCTCACCGGGCCGTTCCTGGCGCGGCTGCGGGAACTCGGCTTCGCCGGGGTGCAGAACTTCCCGACCGTCGGGCTCATCGACGGCACCTTCCGGGAGAACCTGGAGGAGACCGGGATGAGCTACCGGCTGGAGGTCGACCTGGTCGCCGCGGCCCGGGAAGCGGACCTGCTCACCACGCCGTACGTGTTCTCCGCCGAGGACGCCCGCGCCATGACGGCCGCCGGAGCCGACATCGTGGTGTGCCACCTCGGCCTCACCACCGGCGGATCGATCGGCGCGGAGACCGCGAAGGACCTCGACGACTGCGTGGCGCTGATCGACGAGTGGTCCGCGGCCGCCGCCGACGTGCGGGAGGACGTGCTGGTGCTGTGCCACGGCGGTCCCATCGCCACCCCGGCCGACGCGGCCTACGTGCTGGGCCGCACCAAGCGTTGCCACGGCTTCTACGGGGCCAGCAGCATGGAACGACTCCCGGTCGAGCAGGCGCTGACCGAACGCACCAGGGAGTTCAAGAACCTCAAGCGCTGACGGCGCACGACGACGAGGAGGACGTGATGGCGCGGTCCTACGCGAGCAGGGTGGTCCCGGCGGCGGCCGACGAGGTGTGGGCGCTGGTGCGGGACTTCGGCGGGCTGCCCCGCTGGCACCCCGGCATCGGTTCCAGCGAGGTGGAGAGCGGCGCGTCCCCGGCGGAGCTCGGCGCCGTGCGCAGGCTCGTCGTCGGGGACGGCGGAGTGGTGCGGGAACGGCTCGTGGGCCTCGACGACGCCGCCCGCTCCTGCACCTACGAGATCACCGAGGGCCCGTTCCCGGTGCGCTCGTACCGCAGCACCATCCGGGTGCTGCCGATCACGGCGACCGGCGAGTCGTTCGTGGAGTGGTACGCCGACTACGACGCCGAGGCGGCGCACGAGGCGCAGCTGGACGAGATCTTCGGCGGTGGGGTCTTCGGCGCGGGCCTCAAGGCGCTCGCCGACCACTACGCCGGCTGACCGCCCGGCGCCGGACCGCGGCGCTCCCGCTGCGCACGGACGGGGGTCGCGCAAGCTGCCATTCGGTGGACGACCGGTGTGGGCTAGCCGACAGCTCTCGGCGGCGGCCCGTTAGAGTTCAGCCGTGCCAAGCGAGGA
Source organism: Saccharopolyspora sp. 6M (assembly GCF_020176775.1). NCBI lineage: Bacteria > Bacillati > Actinomycetota > Actinomycetes > Pseudonocardiales > Pseudonocardiaceae > Saccharopolyspora > Saccharopolyspora sp. 6M. Next base: position 8,433 of record NZ_JAIUJZ010000144.1, on the reverse strand, counting down.
GACAACCCCCGAACGAGCGACGGCCCCCGAGATTTCCGGGACGCAGAGTAACGGCAGGGTGGTGGTCACCGGCGGCTCCGGCTTCGTCGGCCGCGCCGTCGTCCGCGCGCTGACCGGACGCGGCACCCCGGTCACGATCGTCGACGTTCAGGAACCCGCGGAACCCGGCGAGCTCATCACCCACGTGGCGGGCGACCTCGCCGACCCCGCGGTCCGGGACGCCGCCGTCACCGAGGGCACCACCGCGATCGTGCACCTCGCCGCGATCACCTCGGTGCTGCGCTCCGTGGACCAGCCCGCCGAGACCTACCGGGCCAACGTCGAGGTCACCCAGGAACTGCTGGAACTCGCGCGGCGGCGCGGCGTCGGCCGGTTCGTGCTCGCCTCCACCAACGCCGTCGTCGGCGACATCGGGCACGGCACCATCTCCGAGGACCTCCCGCTGCGCCCGCTCACGCCGTACGGGGCGACGAAGGCCGCCTGCGAGATGCTGCTGTCCGGTTACGCGGGCTCCTACGGCATCGCCACCACCGCGCTGCGGTTCACCAACATCTACGGGCCCGGCATGGGGCGCAAGGACAGCTTCATCCCCCGGCTGATGCGCGCCGCGCTGGCCGGCGAGGGCGTCGAGGTCTACGGCGACGGTGCGCAGAGCCGCGACTTCGTGCACGTCGACGACGTGGTGCAGGGCATCCTCGCCGCCTGCGACAAGGAGTACGGCGGCACCGCCATCATCGGCTCGGGGCGCTCCATCTCGGTGCTGGAGCTGATCGACGCGGTGCGCGCCGCCACCGGAGCACCGCTGCCCGTGACGCACGTGCCCGCCAAGAACGGCGAGATGCCCGCGGTGATCGTGGACGTCGCCAAGGCGGGCCGCGAGCTCGGCTACGCGCCTTCGGTGGACCTGACCGACGGGCTGCGGACCGTGTGGGACGACTTCCGCGCGGCCACCGGGGCGCCGTGACCGCGGCGCCGGCGCGGCTCCTCCGCGCGCACTGGCTGCTCGCGCTGCTGCTGATCGGCGGCGTGGTGCTGCGCGTGCTCGCGCAGCTGGCCTACCGCCCGGCGCTGCTCTACATCGACTCGTTCCGCTACCTCGACGACCTCGGGGTGTTCTACCCCGGCGGCATCAACCCCGTCGGCTACGAGGTCCTGCTGCTCGGGCCGCTGCTGCTGGTGGGGAACCTGGCGCTGGTGGCGGCGGTGCAGCACCTGCTGGGGCTGGCGCTCGGCGTGGCGATCTACGTGCTGCTGCTGCGGTTCGGCGCCCGGCGCTGGATCGCCGCGCTCGCCACCGCGCCGGTGCTGCTGGACGCCTACCAGGTGCAGATCGAGCACAACATCATGTCGGACCTGCTGTTCCAGGTCCTGCTGCTGGCCGTGATCTTCGTGCTCGCCTGGCGCGGCGTGCCCGGTCCGCGCACCGCCGCGGTCGCCGGACTGGTGCTGGCCGCTTCGGTGCTGGTGCGGCTGGTGGGCCTGACGCTGGTCGTCCCGGCCGTGGCGTTCGTGCTGCTGGCCGCCGGGCTGCGGCCGCGGGACGGCTGGCGGCCGCGGCTGCGCGCCGCCGGAGCCCTCGCCGGGGTCTTCGCCGGAGTGCTGTTCGGCTACGCGATGTACCACCTGGCGTGGACCGGGAGCCCCGCGCTGGGCGGCTCCACCGGCAGCGTCGTCTTCGGGCGCACCGCCGCCGTCGCCGACTGCGACGCGCTCGGGCTCACCCCGGATGAAGCGGTGGTGTGCCCGAACGAGCCGGTGTCGGCGCGGGCCGCGAACGGCATCGACTTCTACATCCACTTCTGGCACGTGCCCGCCAACACGCGCACCCTGCCGGACGACTTCGACCTCAACGCCGCGCAGAGCGGGATGGCGCGCAAGGTGTTGCTGCACCAGCCGTTCGACGTGCTCGGCGGCTTCGTGCACGACTTCCTCAAGGGCTTCGCGCCCACCCGCACCCAGTCCCCGGGCGACGTGCCGCTGCACCGCTGGCAGTTCAAGACCGAGTACCCGATGTACGCCGACCCCTGGTACGTCACCGAGTGGGCCGAGCTGCACGGCGACGGCACGCTGCGCGCCGATCCCGGGATCGCCGGGTTCCTGCGCGCCTACCAGCTCGGCGGTGGCTACACCCCGGGCATCGTGCTCGGCGGCTGCCTGCTGCTGTCCGCGGCGGCCGTGCTCGGGGCGGGCCGCGCCCGCCGCAGCGGGCTGCGCGCCGTGGTGCTGCTGCCCGCGGGGCTGGGGGCGACGGTGCTGGCCACCGCCGCGGCGATGGAGTTCTCGTGGCGCTACCAGCTGCCCGGCCTCGTCCTGCTGCCGCTGGCGGCCGGGCTCGCCCTCACCGCGATCACCGGCCCGACCCGCTCGTCCGACTCGACGAACACCTGAAGGAGATCACCATGTCCACGACCTTCCCCGACGAGGTCGACCGGGCCGCCCTCGACGGCTTCGCCGAGCACTACGGCGACCGCCGGTTCGCCTCGGTGGTCGTGCTCATCGCCGCCTACGACGAGCAGGACGCGCTCGGCGCCGTGCTCGACGGGATGCCCGCCGAGAGCTGCGGGCTGGACGTGGACACCCTCGTCGTCGTGGACGGCGCCACCGACGACACCGCCGAGGTGGCGCTGCGCCACGGCGCGCTGACCTGCGTGGCCCCCCGCAACCGCGGGCAGGGCGCGGCGCTGCGGCTGGGCTACCGGCTCGCCGCCGAACGCGGCGCCCGCTACCTGGTCACCACCGACGCCGACGGCCAGTACGACATCGCCGAGCTGCCCGTGCTGCTGCAGCCGCTGATCGACGACGAGGCCGACTTCGTCACCGGCTCCCGCACCCTCGGCCGCACCGAGAGCACCGACCTGGTGCGCCGCGCCGGCACCCACGTGTTCGCCTGGCTGGTCAGCGCCCTGACCCGGCAGAAGATCACCGACACCTCGTTCGGCTTCCGGGCCATGAAGATCGAGGTGCCGAACTCGGTGCGCCTGGAACAGCGGCAGTACCAGTCCTCGGAGCTGCTGGTCGGCGTCCTCGCCCGCGGCTACCGGGTGCTGGAGAAGCCGATGACGATGCTGGTCCGCGCCGCCGGGCAGAGCAAGAAGGGCGGCAACCTGCTCTACGGCTACAGCTACGCCAAGGTCGTGCTGGGTACCTGGCTGCGCGAGCGCCGCTCCGCTCCGCTGCCGCAGGACCGCCCGGCCGCCGAGCGGATCAACGAGCCCGCGGCGGCCGTTCCCGAGCGGTGAAGATGAACCGGTCGATGATCAGGAACTTCACCACGAACATCACCAGGTAGGTCCCGAGGAACGCGCCCCACACGATCGCCACCTGCGGGAGGCGGTCGTGCGGGAACGCGTGCACCGCGAGCCGTTCCGCGCCGCTGGTGGCCAGCGCCGCCAGCAGCGCGGTGCCGATCGACAGCGCCGCGTAGCGCAGGATCTCCCCGCGCAGCGCCGCGCGGCCCCCACCGCCCCAGGTGCGGCGGTTGAGCACGAAGTTCGGCACCGCCCCCGCCAGCCACGCCAGCACCGTGGCGACCACCGGCTGCGCCCAAGCCGCGTAGGAGCCGACGAACACGAGCTGGCTGAGGCCGGTGGCGACCACCGAAGCCGCGGCGAACCTGCTGATCAGCCGCCAGTAGTGGCCGCGCCGCGAAGCTGCGCTGTCGGTGGCCTGCTGCACTGCCGCGTCCTTCCCGCCGTGCCTCCGCGTCCGGGCGCGGGGCGTCGCGCCGCACGATACCGGTGCGCGCCGCGTGCCCTTCCTCTCCGCCCGGCTGTGCGTTCGGCTCTTCGTTCCGGGGCGGAAGGATGAGAGCATTCCCGATGTTGTCGGGGCGGGCTCGTGCATCGCGCCTGGCAGCGCATTCCTACCGTGCCGATCGGGTCCGGGCGTTCGGGTGCCCGGAGAAGAACTGCCACCGCGGTCCTCCCACCGGCGGTGGCGCCGCGATGAACGTAGAGGAGAAGAAGGCGTGCGAATCCTCGTCCTCGGGGGCGACGGCTACCTTGGCTGGCCGACCGCTCTGCACCTGTCCGACCGCGGCCACGAGGTGGCGGTGGCCGACAACTTCGCCCGGCGCGGCTACGACCACGAGATGGGCGTGCAGAGCCTGGTGCCCATCGAGCCGATGCAGACCCGCATCGACGCGTGGCACGAGGTGTCGGGCAAGAGCATCAAGTCCTACTACGGCGACCTGGTCGACGCGGACTTCACCTACGAGATGGTGCGGGACTTCCGCCCGGACACCATCGTGCACTTCGCGGAGCAGCGCGCCGCGCCGTACTCGATGATCGACCGCAAGCACGCGGTCTACACCCAGCAGAACAACGTGGTCGGCAACCTCAACGTGCTGTTCGCGATCCAGGAGATCGACCCGTCGATCCACCTGGTGAAGCTGGGCACGATGGGCGAGTACGGGACGCCGAACATCGACATCGAGGAAGGCTGGCTGGAGGTCACGCACAAGGGGCGGACCGACCGGATGCTGTTCCCGAAGAAGCCGGGCTCCTTCTACCACCTGAGCAAGGTGCACGACAGCCACAACATCGAGTTCGCCTGCCGCATCTGGGGCCTGCGCGCCACCGACCTCAACCAGGGAGTGGTGTACGGGCAGGAGACGCCGCAGACGGCGCGGGACCCGCGGTTGGCGACGCGCTTCGACTACGACGCGATCTTCGGCACGGTGCTGAACCGCTTCGTCATCCAGGCGGTGCTGGGCCACCCGCTGACGGTGTACGGCAGCGGCGGGCAGACCCGCGGGCTCATCGACATCCGGGACACCGTGGAGTGCATCCGGCTGGCGGCGGAGAACCCGGCGGACGCCGGCGAGTTCCGGGTGTTCAACCAGATGACGGAGAGCTTCTCGGTCGGGGAGATCGCGAAGGTCGTCGCGAACTGCTTCGACGGCGGCGTCGAGGTGGAGCACCTGGAGAACCCGCGCGTCGAGCAGTCCGAGCACCACTACAACGTGGTGCACACCGGGCTGGTCGAGCTGGGCCTGGAGCCGCACCTGCTGTCGAACACGCTGATCGACTCGTTGTTCGGGATCGCGAAGGCGCACGTGGACCGGGTGGACCTCGCGGCTATGCGCCCGACGGTGCAGTGGCGGACCGGTTCCAGCCCGATGCGCGCGGACGGCTGAGCGGGCGGAGCCGTCACGGTGACGGAGGTGCGTCGGGCCGCCGTCCCCGGTTCGTAGCCCAACTGTGCGCTGAAAGACCTGGAATATTCCAAGTTTCGCGTGCACACTGAAGCCACGCGTCGTTGATCCTTCATCGGTGGTGCCGGTCGCCCGCCGATGGGGGTTCAACCGGCCGTTCCCCCGGTTCCCGGGCGGAGATGACGCGGCCATGTCGGTGGCCGCAGGTACGGGGAGCGGCGTCCCGGGCGCGGGAATGCACAGCACTCTCGCACCCGGGGCGCCTACCGCGTGTCGGGGGGCTTCCACACGGCCTACCGAACCGTAGCCCTTTCGTATGACTCACGCGATACGACACGTGGGTAAAGCTGACGCTCCGTGTGTCACCGGTAGCCGCACAACCTCTGGTCGAGAGCGACCCGCATGACGACGCCCGCCCGCGAACCCCTGTCGCGGACGGGCGTCGTGCTGCGCGCGCTCAGCTGCCGACCGGCTCGCTCGCCTCTTCCTCCGGCAGCTCCTCCCGCCGGTCGCGCACGATCTGCGCCACCGTGAACGCCAGCGCGGCGACCCAGGCCACCACGATCACCGCGTAGATCACCGCGGGCGCGGGCAGCTCGAACGCCTTGATTAGGGTGCGGGCGTTGGTGAGCACGATCAGCCCGCCCGCGCCCACGCCGATCAGCCGCATCGGCACGATCCGCACCAGGTAGGCCGCCAGCGGCGCGGCGATCACGCCGCCGATCAGCAGCGCGCCCACCGTCGCCCAGGACAGCGGCTCGTCGGCCAGCGAGATGATGAAACCGAGGCTGGCCGCCACCGCGATGAGGAACTCGCTGGTGTCCACCGAGCCCACGACCTTGCGCGGTTCGACCTTGCCGGTGCTCAGCAGCGTGGGGGTCGCCACCGGACCCCAGCCACCGCCGCCGGTCGCGTCGACGAAGCCCGCGACCAGCCCGAGCGGCGCGAGCAGCTTCGAACTCACCCCGGTGAGCTGCTTGCGGCGCAGCGGGCGCAGCGCGAAGCGCAGCAGCACGTACAGGCCCAGCACGAGCAGGATGGTGGACATCCACGGCTCGGCCGCCTCGGTGGACAGGTTGCTCAGCGCGGTCGCGCCGAGGAACGCGCCGACGGCCCCGGGCACGCCGAGGATGAGCACGACCCGCCAGTCGACGTTGCCGAACTTCCAGTGCGAGAGGCCGGAGGCGGCGGAGGTGCCGATCTCGGCCAGGTGCACCGAGGCGGAGGCCACGGCGGGCGTGAGCCCGGCCGTGAGCAGGATGGTCGTGGAAGTCACCCCGTAGGCCATGCCGAGGGAACCATCGACGAGCTGGGCGATGAATCCGCCGAGCGCGAAGATCAAGAAGGTCTGCACGATCTCTCCGTGGGTGGCGTGCGCGAGCACCCCGTTCTTCGCGCGCGCGGGCGCCGGGGTGGTGCGGTGGGTCGGTTCGGGCGCGGGCGGACGCGTCGGGAGACCTGCCGGGCAGGGGAGACGCCGTCGCCGCGGCTCAGCGCGCCCGGATGCGGGCGGCGGCCGTGCGGGTGTTCAGCTGCGGGGTCGACATCCCGCGGAGCTGACGCGCAGCAGGTCGACGTGCAGGCGCTGGACAAGCAGGCCCCACTGGTCACCACGCGTCATGCAGTCAGTGAATCAGATCAAACCTTCGTGCGATACGAGCTTCCCAGAGTGCGGGAGGTTCCGGGCTCGTGGTTACTCGCCGGTTACTTGAGGTCGACAGCCGGGTGAGGGGCCTTGGTGGCGGTGCTTGTGCGCAAGACCACTTTCGGGGCTTCGCGGTCTTGGTCGGTGACCCACCGGGCCTTCGGTGCCGGGGTCGGTGCGCCCTTCTCGCTGCTGGGTCGCGGGGCGCCCGCGGTTCCGGGCGGTCCGCGGCGGACCTCCGTGACCGATGGGCTGCGCTGCGTGGTCGCCGGCTCCGTGCCCAGGAGGAATCACCGATCGCGCGGACGTGATCGCGGCGAGTCGTCGATCTTCTCCCGCCGGTGCCTCGCCGGAGTCGGTGATCGGCCCCGGAAGATCACGAACGTTATCGGATGGTCATCTATTTCAGTCACGCAAAGTGTGCGACTTGCGGCTGATTGCGAGCTGTACATCCACCTAAAGGGCTATCGCTTGATGCTGCCGATGACCCGGAGCTACCTTTTTCGCTGAGAACATCACGGTTCGATCACGAACAGGACTCGCCCCCGAAGAGTCCGCCCGCACCCCCGACGGGAGCGATCGGACCACCCCCGAAGACGGAAAGGCGACCATGGCCAAGCACCGGCAGGAGAGCGGCCACACCCCGAAGCCCGCTCTCCGGGAGTCCTTGCTGAACTCCTTCCGGCCGCGTTCCGAGCGCGGCAACTCCCGGGTCCCCGCCCGGAACAAGATCGCCGCGGCCGTCGTCGCGGCAGGCGCGTTCGCCGCCGTCGGCCAGCCGCTGGCCGCCAACGCGGACAAGAGCGACGAGAACCAGGCCGTCCGCCCGGTCGCCGAACAGCACGCCGCCGCGCAGCAGCAGCTCGCGGCCGCCGTGAACGGCACCCCCGAGACCGAGGCCGCGGTCCGGCTGCTCCCGCAGCAGTCCCCCGAGCCCGCGCAGGACGAGGCGCAGAAGGTGGCCAAGGGCCGCGAGATCGCCCAGCAGCGCGCCCAGGCCGCCGCCGACCAGAGGGCGGCGAAGGAGGCCGCGGACGCGAAGGCCGCCGCGGCGAAGAAGGCCGAGCTGGCGAAGGAGGCCGAGGTCCCGGCGAAGCCGGCCGCGGCTCAGCCCGCCAAGGCGGGCGGCGGCTACGTCAAGCCCGCCGACGGCACCTTCACCTCCGGTTTCGGTTCCCGCTGGGGCAGCACCCACAAGGGCATCGACATCGCCAACAGCATCGGCACCCCGATCGTCAGCGTCAGCGACGGCGAGGTCATCAACGCGGGCCCGGCCAGCGGCTTCGGCCAGTGGGTGCGGGTGCAGCACAACGACGGCACGATCACCGTCTACGGCCACGTGAACACGATCGACGTGAGCGTCGGCGAGCAGGTCAAGGCCGGCGACAAGATCGCCACGATCGGCAACAAGGGCCAGTCCACCGGCCCGCACCTGCACTTCGAGGTCATCCAGAGCGGCAGCAAGATCAACCCGCTGCCGTGGCTGCAGCAGCACGGGATCTCCGTGAAGTGAGCCCCGGGGCCGGGGGGCCCCCCCCCCCCCCCCCCCCCCCGGGCCCCCCCCCCCCCCCCCACCGCGGGGGTAACCCCCCCCCCGGCCGCGGGGGGCCCTACCCCCCGGGAGGGCCCCCCC
>NZ_JAIUJZ010000143.1:0-13016 GCF_020176775.1 Saccharopolyspora sp. 6M | reverse complement strand
CCGGCGCCCCGCGGCGCCCCCCCCCCCCCCCCCCCCCCCGGGGGGGGGGCGCCCCGCGGCCGCCGCCGCCCCCCCGGGCGCCCGCCCCCCCCCCCCCCCCCCCCCCCCCCCCCCCCCGCCGGGCACCAGACCGGCCGCCCGAGGTTCGGAGTCACCCCCGACCGTGCCTCGGGTGGCCTTCCCACCGGGAAGTCCGACCCCCGTCAGTCCGTCGTGGACTCGGCGGGGGTTTCGGCGTTCTCCAGCCGTTCGCGCAGCCAGCCGAGGGTGCGCGAGAGCAGCCGGGACACGTGCATCTGGGAGATGCCGATCTGCTCGGCGATCTGCGTCTGGGTCATCGAGCGGAAGAACCGCATCACCAGGATCCGCCGTTCCCGTTCGTCGAGCTCGGCCAGCAGCGGCCGGATCGTCTCCCGGTTCTCCACTTCGGCCAGTTCGGCGTCATCGGACCCGATGGCCGCGCCCAGCGGGATCTCGTCGGTCGCGGTGAGCAGTTCGTCCAGCGAGGCGCTGCGGTAGGCGTTGCCGGCCTCCAGCCCGCGGAACACGTCGTCCCGGCTGATGCCGAGGTGCTCGGCGAGCTCGCTGGGCGTGGGCGCCCGCCCGAGCTCCTGGGACTGCCGGGCGATGGCCGAGGACACCGACAGGTGCAGCTCCTGGAGCCTGCGCGGCATCCGCACCGCCCAGCCGGTGTCGCGGAAGTGCCTGCGGACCTCGCCCATGATCGTGGGCACCGCGAAGGACAGGAAGTCGACGCCGCGGTCCGGGTCGAACCGGTCCACGGCGTTGATCAGTCCGAGGGTGGCGACCTGGGTGAGGTCCTCCTGCGCCTCGCCGCGATGGCTGAAGCGGCGAGCGATGTGCTCGGCCACCGGCAGGTGCTCGGTGACCAGCCGGTCCCGCAGCCGCTCCCGGCGCGGGTCGTCCTTCCCCACACCCGCGAGTTCGGCGAACAGGGGCGCCAGTTCGTCGTAGCGTTGATGTCGCGAGTGGGAGGCGTGATCGGAATCCGCCTGCTTCACTCGTGGGCCCGTCCCTTGGTCAGATCGATGCGGACCAAGTGGCCGGTGCCGGAGTCCGCGTCGGATTCCACCGAGGTTGACACACTGTCGGTCAGCGCGCTGAGCACGCGCCAGCTGAAGGTGTCCTCCCGGGCGCCTTGCGCGCGGTCGCTGACCACGGAGGCGGACAGGCTCAGCCCGAGCTCGTCGGTCTGGAACCGGCACACCAGCTGCCTGCCGTCCGAGGCGAGCCGGATCAGCGAGGAGCACGCCTCGTCCACGGCCAGCCGCAGGTCGGCGATCGAGTCGACGTCGAAGTCGGCACGCATCGCCAGGTCCCCGGTCACCGCCCGCAGGACCGACAGCTGGGACGCGTCCGCGGCCACCCGCACTTCGACGACGGATTCGGCCGGGGCGGAGTCGGATCGCGGCGGCGGAGCGGTCCGCTCACCGCGGGCGGGCTGTGGTGCTGACACTGATACACCTCGCTTTGCGCTGGGAGATCTCGTTCCGGGGTCGGAGCCCGGCACTGCCTGCCGCACTCCCGATCCCGTTCGCGCACCGGGTTCTGATCGCATCACACGCTCCCGCGCTCGGGTGCGGCCGGTGCCGCCGCGCGGCGCATCCGCGTCGCGGACGCCGCCGGCCGCCCGGTCGGGTGCTTGCGATTACCACTACTCACCGTCACCTCATACCCGGTGCGGTGGCCGGGCAAACGGGTGTTCCAGCCCGCCGCCCGTGCAGCGGCTAGACCAGGCTGATCCAGTAGGACCAGAACGCCTGCAGCACGAGTACCACGATCACCAGATACCACACCAGCAGCGCGAAGCTGTGGAACTTGGCCAGCGCCGCGCCCAGCGCCCGCCCGCCACCGAGGTGGCCGGAGCGCAGCACGTGCAGCGTGGTGTACCAGAAGATCGGGATGGTGACGGCCCACACGACCATGCAGTACGGGCACAGCGCGCCGATCTCGTACAGGCTCTGCACGATCAGCCAGTGCACGAACACGACGCCGAGCGTGCTGCCCAGCTGGAGGCCCAGCCAGAACCAGCGCGGAGCGGTCAGCCCGGCCAGCAGCGCGGCACCGGCGGCCATCAGCGCCGGGAACGCGGCCACCCCGATCAGCGGGTTGGGGAAGCCGAACAGCGCGGCCTGCGCGCTGTCCATCACCGAACCGCAGGAGATGATCGGGTTCAGGCTGCACGACGGGACGTAGTTCGGGTCGCCCAGCTTGTTGATCTTCTCGATGGTGAGCGCGAACGCGCTGACGAGCCCGATCGCGCCGCCGATCACGTACAGCCAGCCGAGCCCGCGCGCGGGGGCGTGCGCGGGAGCGGGTGCGGCGGCGCGGGCCTGCTCGGTGGCGGTCACTTCGCCAGCTCCTGGTTCAGCTTGTCCCGCAGCTGGTTGACGACGTCGGCGTACGTGGTGCCCTTGTCCGTGCTGGGCTCCCACTTCTGGCCGTTGATGAAGAAGCTGGGCGTGCCCTCGACCCCGGCGGTCTTGGCGTCGGCCTGGTCCTTCTTGATCCGGTCGGCGACCTGCTGGGACTCCTGGTCGGCCTTGAACTTGGCGACGTCGAGCCCGAGCTGCTGGGCGTGCTGGTCGAAGACCTTCTCCGCACGGGCCTCGTCGTCGCTCACGTTCTGCCCGTCGGGCGCGACGGCCCAGGCGGAGTAGTCGTCGTAGAGGGCGTGGTACATCTCCTTGTACTTGCCCTGCACGCCCGCCGCTTCGGCGGCCTTCGCGGCGGATTCCGCCAGCGGGTGGGCCTTGGCGATCGGGAAGTTCCGGTTCACGAAGGTGATGCGGCCCGCGAACTCCTGCTCGATCTGCTTCGTCACGCCCGTGTAGTACTGCCAGCAGGCGGGGCACTGGAAGTCGAGGAACTCGGCGACGGTGACCTTGCCGTCGGGGGATTCGGAGAGCTTGTTGCTGTCGGGGTGCGCGACGACGGTGCTGAGGTCGGGCGCGCCGTTGCCGCCCTGGCTCGCGTCGTCCTTCTGGCCCGCGGAGTAGAGCAGGATCCCGCCCACGACGAGCAGCGCGGCCACCACGACCACGATGCTCAAGATCATGTTGGTGGAGGGGCCGCTCTTCTTCAGCAGCGGGTTCGTTGTCTTCGGCATCGCTTCGTGCACCTTCGGCGGTCGGCTCGCGCGGGTGTTCCCGCACCTGCGGCAGAGAGATCCAGTTTCCCCCACCAACACGAAAGTGTGAGAGAGCGGGTGGTCACGGGACCGCCCTGCCCACTACGGGTATACCGCATCGGTGACGGAGTCCGATGTGCTCGACCTGGTGGACGCGGGACTGCGCCCGCTGCTGCGGCGGTGGACGGGGGACTGGCTGGCTCCCGCGTTGGCCACCCGCACCGCGACCCGCTTCTCCGATCCGGACTGGCTGTTCGAGCGCAAGCTCGACGGGGTGCGCGTCGTCGCGGCCCGCACCGGCGGCGCCCCCGTGCTGTGGTCGCGCAACCACAACCGGGTCGACACGGCCTACCCGGAGCTGGTGGACGCGCTGCGGTCCCAGCCGGACCGGTTCGTGGTGGACGGTGAGGTGGTGGCCTTCGACGGCGGCCGCACCAGCTTCGCCAGGCTGCAGCACCGGATGCACGTGTCCGACCCGCGGGCCGCCCGGCGCAGCGGGGTGGCGGTGCACTACTACCTGTTCGACCTGATGGCGATCGGCGACGTGGACGTCACCCGGCTGCCGCTGCGGATCCGCAAGCGGCTGCTGGCGGAGTGCTTCGAGTTCGCCGAACCGCTGCGGCTCACCGAGCACCGGCGCGGCGACGGCGAGGAGTTCTACCGGCAGGCCTGCGCCCGCGGCTGGGAGGGGTTGATCGCGAAGCGGGCCGACCGGCCGTACCGCAGCGGCCGCACCCGGGATTGGCTGAAGCTCCCGTGCACCTCGCAGCAGGAGTTCGTCGTCGGCGGGTTCACCGAGCCGAAGGGCTCGCGGTCCGGCTTCGGCGCGCTGCTCGTCGGCTACTTCGAGCAGGGCGAGCTGCGGTACGCGGGCAAGGTCGGCACCGGGTACGACGAGGCGACGCTGCGGGAGCTGCGGGGGAGGCTGGACGCGCTGGCCCGGCGGGAACCGCCGTTCGCCGACCGCATCCCGGAACGGGAGGCGCGGTGGGCGGAACCGGAGCTCGTCGCCGAGGTGGGGTTCACCGAGTGGACGGCGGACGGACGGCTGCGGCACCCGAGGTTCCTGGGGCTGCGCAACGACAAGGCGGCGTCGGAGGTGGTGCGGGAGGGCTGACGCCTGCCTCCGGAGATCCCGGCGTTCCGGGCTCGCCCGAGGCAGGCCGCCGCGGTCCCCGTCACCTCAGGACGCTGACCACCGCGCTGTTCTGCGGTACGGGCTGAGGTTGGGACCATGCGGCGAGCACGACGGTCGCCAGGACCATCATCACCGTTCCGACAACCGACACGATGGTGCGGCTGCTGATCTGCATGGTTCGCGCCCCGCTTTTCTGGAGGAGTGGATCTGCTGCTGGTTTCGGCGCCGAGTCCCGGGGACGCGCGGTCCGCCTGATCCGTTCTCCACCGCCTCGGGACCTGCTGGGGTGACCCCGGTTCCGGTGGAGGAGACGTCGCCGCGAACTCGACTGCCACAGGGCATGTCGCCGCACTCCGACAATACGTTACGTGGCCGAAATATTCCCTGGTGGCGTCCGTCTCGCCCACGTGAGGGAAGGCTCGGTGCGGAGTCGTGGCGGAGCGCCGACGGACCACCGCGCAACGGCGGTCACCGCTCCCAGAACCCCTGCTGGTCCAGCCGCCGGATCACGACCTGGCCGTGGTGCGCGAGGTGCTCGTGCATCGCCCGCCGCGCCGCCTCCGGGTCGCGGTTGTGCAGCGCGCGCAGGATCGCCCGGTGCTCCGACCCGGTCGTCTCCGCGTGGTCCTCGGTGGCCGCCAGCAGCTCGCGCGGCACGTACCGGGACGTCAGCTGCACGAACCAGGCGAGCTTCGCCGAATCGGCGATGTCGTAGATGGCGTGGTGGAACCGCAGGTCCAGCTCCGCCGCGTCGCCGATGCCGAACCGCCCGGCGTGCTCCAGCTCGGCCTGCACCTCCTCCAGCCCGGCGAGCTGCCCGACGCTGATCAGCGCGGCGGTCCGCGCGGCCAGCTCACCGGCGATGGCGGCCTGCACGCGGCTGGTGTCCTCGATGTCCTTTCGGTTCAGCGGCAGCACGGTGAACCCGCGGCGCGGTTCCAGCTCGACGAAGCCCTCGCCGCGCAGCGCCAGCAGCGCCTCGCGCACGGGGGTGACGCTGACGCCGATCTCCTCGGCGAGCCGCTCCAGGTGCAGGTGTTCGCCCTTGCGCAGCCGGCCGGTCACTATCCGGTCGCGGATCCGGGAGGCCACCTCGTCGGAGAGCTGGGCGCGGGGTCGTCGGTGGGGCAGTCCTGCTCCGGGCATCGCTCTCTCGATCGTCGCCTGATTTCGATCGTCCCCGCTCGATCGTGCTGGGGGTGCGCCGCCCGTCGCGCGCGGCGTTGCTGCTGCGAACTTGATACCAGGCGGGCGGTACGACCGGATCGCTGCTCGTGGTCCGGCGGGTATCGTCGCAGGACGTGGCCGCCGATCCCGCTCGTCCGGTGCCCGATCCGGGGCACGCGATCACGCATTCGCTGGCGGCGGCCCGGCTCGGGGACGCCGAGGCGCTCGCCGGCCGGTTGATGGGCGCGATCTTCACCGACAATCCGGAGTGGACCGACTACCGCCCGGTGCCCCGCGAGGACCTCTACGACGGCTGCCGCCGCTACCTGCAACGGGTCCTGGAGATCCTCAGCGGTGCTGCGGGCGACCCGGACGGCGACGACGTGGCCGCGGAGATCGGCCGCCGCCGCGCCGAGCAGGGCGTGCCGCTGGAGGTCATGCTGCGCACCTTCCGGCTCGGCGGCCGGATCGTGTGGGAGGCCATCGTCGAGCAGGCGCACGCCGATCGCGCCGATCCGGACGTGGTGCTGGGCGCGGCGACGTCGATGTGGACGGTGATCGACGGGCTGTCCTCGACGCTGTCCACCTCGTACCGCAACACCGAGCTGGAGCGGCTGCGCCGCGACGACCAGCGCAGGCACGCGCTGGTGGAGGACCTGCTCAGCGGCCGCGCCCGGGACGCCGCCTTCGCGCAGCGGACCGCGAAGGAGCTGGACCTGCCCACCGGCGGCCGCTACCTGGTCGTGGTCGCCGAGATGCGCGCCGACGGCAGCTTCGCGCTCAGCGGCCAGCACGATGCGTTGGGCGGGGTGCACATCCGATCGGTGTGGCAAGTGCGCGCGGACACACTGGTGGGGCTGGTGGCGCTGGAGCAGCGGGACCCGGCGGGTGCCTTGGACGTGCTGCGGCCGCTGGCGCGCGGCAGGGTCGCGGCCTCGCCGGAGGTGCGCGGGCTCGCCGAGGTGGGGCTGGCCCACCAGCTCGCGGTCACGGCGATGGGCACCGTCCCGCACGGGGCGGCGCAGCTGGTGTCGCTGGACCGGCACTACCCGGAGGCGCTGCTGGTGCAGTCCCCTGAGCTGGCACGACGCCTGCTGGACTCGCAGCTGGGGCCGTTGCTGGAGCTGCCGGTCAAGGAGCGGGACATGCTGCTGGAGACGCTGACCGCGTGGCTGGAGGAGAACTGCTCCACGGCGAACGCGGCGCTGCGGCTGCACTGCCACCGCAACACGGTGCTCAACCGGCTGCACCGGATCAGCACCTTGATCGGGCGGTCGCTGCAGGGCCGGGCCGCGTACGTGTCGCTGTCGCTGGCGCTGTCGGCACTACACCTGCGGGACGGGCTGCGCGACTAAGCCGCGGAACGAATTTTTCGCGTTTTTCCGCTATCCGCGAGGGGCACGGGTTTTCCGGGGTCGCGCGCGCTAGGATCTCACCGACCGTGAGATTCGATCACCTGGAGTGCTGACCGAGGCTGAGATTGTGCGGAGTGCACAGCGACCGTCGTCGAAGTCTGGGCGGTCGCGCATAGCGCGGAAGTGGCAGCGCTCACGACACTCTGAGTGAGAATCACCCGATATTCACCCGGCTGCGAACCCGCCCGATGGCGCGGTGTCGTCAGGGCTGGTGCGGCTCGAAGGAGCACATCGAAGTGCAGGAATACGACCTCCTCGTAGTGGGCGGCGGCCCCGGCGGTTACGTCGCCGCGATCCGGGCCGCGCAGCGCGGCCTCAAGGTGGCCGTGGTCGAGAAGGAACGGCCCGGTGGCGTCTGCCTGAACTGGGGCTGCATCCCGACCAAGGCGATGCTGCGTTCCGCCGAGGTCTACGAGACGGTGCTGCACGCCGCGGACTTCGGCATCCGCGCGGAGAACGTGGGCCTGGACTACGACGCCATCACCCGCCGCAAGGACGGCGTGGTGAAGGGCCTGACCGACGGCGTCGCGGGCCTGCTCAAGGCGAACGGCGTCACCGTCGTCAACGGCCACGCCAAGTTCACCGGCCCGACCACCGTCGACGTGTACGCGGTCGGCGAGTCGGCGCTCGGCGCGAACGGCCCGCGCTACGCCGCCGAGCCCGCGGGCGACGAGCCCGTCGACCGGATCAGCGCGCGCGACGTCATCGTCGCGACCGGTTCGGTCCCGGTCCAGCTGCCGCTGCCCGGCGCGGAGCTGCCCGGCGTGATCACCTCCGACGGCGCGTTCGGCCTCACCGAGGTGCCCGGCAAGCTCGCCGTCATCGGCGGCAGCGCGGTCGGCGCCGAGTGGGCGAGCCTGTTCAACGCCCTCGGCAGCGAGGTCACCATCATCGAGATGCAGCCGACGCTGGTGCCCGCCGAGGACGCCGAGATCGGCAAGGCCCTCGGCCGCTCCTTCTCCAAGCGCGGCGTGCAGGTGCTCACCGGCGCCACCGTCTCCAAGATCGAGGAGGGCGGGAAGGACGCCGCCCTGAAGGTCTCGGTGGACGGCGCGAAGGTCTCCGAGGTCGACGCGGACGTGGTGCTGGTCGGCGTGGGCCGCAAGCCCAACACCGCATCCCTGGACCTGGCCGCCGCCGGCGTCGAGGTCGACGGCCGCGGGTTCGTGCAGGTGGACGAGAAGCTGCGCACCAACGTCGAGCACGTCTACGCGATCGGCGACGTCACCGGCAAGGCGCTGCTCGCGCACGTCGCCTCGCACCAGGGCGTCGTGGCCGCCGAGACCATCGCGGGCCACCACGCCTCGATCGACTACGGCGTCATCCCCGCGGCGACGTTCACCCACCCGGAGATCGCCAGCGTCGGGCTGACCGAGAAGCAGGCCACCGAGGCCGGTCACCAGGTGGTGGCCGCGAAGTTCCCGTTCGCCGCGCTGGGCCGCGCCCAGACCTTCGGCGACACCGAGGGCTTCATGAAGATCGTGGCGGGTGAGCAGTACGGCGAGGTCCTCGGCGTGCACGTGTTCGGTCCGTCCGCCAGCGACCTGATCACCGAGGGCGCGCTCGCGATCACCTTGGAGGCGACGCTCGACGAGCTCGCCGAGACGATCCACGCGCACCCGACGCTCGGCGAGATCGGCATGGAGGCGGCGATGACCGCCCTCGGCCTGCCGGTGCACACCGCCCCGCCGAAGAAGCGTTGATCCACCCGTTCCGCTCCTCGCACCGAAAGGGTTCCGTGATGGCTGAGACCGCGACCCGCACCAAGCCCGCCACCCGCGCGAAGACGACCCGCCGCAGCACGGCGAAGTCGGCCAAGTCCGGCGCGTTCTCCGGCGAGTCGGCCGAGCTGCTGCGCGGCTACTTCCAGCAGATGACGCTGATCCGCCGCTTCGAGGAGCGGGCCGCGCAGGGCTACACCCAGGCCAAGATCGGTGGCTACTGCCACCTGAACCTGGGTGAGGAGGCCACCGTCGTCGGCCTGATGTCGGCGCTGCGCAAGACGGACCTGCTGTTCACGAACTACCGCGAGCACGGCTACGCGCTGGCCAAGGGCATCGAGCCCGGCCGCGTGATGGCCGAGCTGTACGGCCGCACCACCGGCACCTCCAAGGGCTGGGGCGGTTCGATGCACATGTTCGACGTGGAGGCCGGGCTGCTCGGCGGCTACGGCATCGTCGGCGGCCAGATCCCGCTGGCGACCGGCGCGGCGATGGCCATCGACTACCGCGGCGGCGACCAGGTCGTGATGTGCCAGATGGGCGACGGCACCACCAACATCGGTGCGTTCCACGAGGCGCTGAACATCGCGGCGCTGTGGAACCTGCCGGTCGTGTTCGTCGTGGTGAACAACTTCCTGGGCATGGGCACCACGGTGGAGAAGTCCTCCGCGGAGTCCGAGCTGTACAAGCGCGCGTCCGCGTACCGGATGCACGGCGAGCGCGTGGACGGCAACGACGTGCTGGCGGTCCGCGACGCGGCGACGCGCCTGGTGGAGCGGGCCCGCGAGTCGGGCGGCCCGGCGCTGCTGGAGGCGGTCAGCCACCGCCTCAAGGGCCACTCGGTGGTCGACCCGGCGAAGTACCGCAGCGAGGAGTCGGTGCAGGAGGCCCGCGAGCACGACCCGGTGGTGACCTTCCGGGCGCGGCTGGTCGAGGCCGGTGTGCTCGACGAGGACGGCGCGCAGGAGATCGAGCGGCTCGCGCAGGCCGACGCGGACGCGGCGGTGGCCTTCGCCGACGACAGCCCGCACCCCGAGGTCTCGACGCTGTTCGACTACACCTACGCCACCCCGGTCGCCAACGACTCCCGCCGGCTGCCCGCCGACCCGGTGTTCTGAGGCGACCCACCCCTTCCTTCCGAGCCGCCGCGCGGCGCTCGGCGGTGACCCCGCCGGGTGCCGCCGGTGGCATGTCTTCTGGAGAAACGACTCTTGGCCGTCATCACCTACCGCCAGGCGCTGCACGACACCCTGCGCGACGAGATGCACCGCGACGACGACGTGTTCCTCATCGGTGAGGAGATCGGCGTCTTCGAGGGCTCCTACAAGATCACCGCCGGGCTGCTGCAGGAGTTCGGCGAAAAGCGGGTGCGCGACACCCCGATCGCGGAGGAGGGCTTCGTCGGTGCCGCGGTGGGCGCCGCGATGTTGGGGCTGCGCCCGGTCGTGGAGCTCATGACGATCAACTTCTCGCTGGTGGCGCTGGACCAGATCGTCAACCACGCGGCGAAGATCTACGGCATGTTCGGCGGCCAGACCAGCGTGCCGATGGTGCTGCGCACGCCCGGTGGCGGCGGCCAGCAGCTGGGTGCGACGCACTCGCAGAACATCGAGCTGTACTACGCGTTCGTGCCGGGCCTGAAGGTCGTGGCGCCGAGCACGCCGGCGGACGCGAAGGCGCTGCTGCTGGCCTCCATCCGGGACGACGACCCGGTGCTGTTCCTGGAGAACCTGGCGCTCTACAACACCAAGGGCGAGGTCCCGGACCACGTGGAGCCCGCCGAGATCGGCAAGGCCGCGGTGACCCGCGAGGGCAGCGACATCACGATCATCGGCTACTCGCGGATGGCGGGGGTGGCCACCCAGGTCGCGGAGAAGCTGCACGACGAGGACGGCATCAACGCGGAGGTCGTGGACCTGCGCAGCCTGCGCCCGCTGGACCGGGAGACGATCGTGAACTCGGTGCGCAAGACCGGGTGCGCGGTGGTCGCCGAGGACGACTGGCTGACCTACGGGATCGGCGCGGAGATCGCCGCGTCCATCTCGGACGGCGCGTTCGACTACCTGGACGCCCCGGTGCGCCGCGTCGCGGCCGCGGAGGTGCCGCTGCCGTACGCGAAGCCGCTGGAGCGGGCCGCGCTGCCGTCCGCCGAGTCGCTCACGACGGCGGTGCGCGAGACTCTCGACGCCGTCGGCCGCCGCCGCTGAGCTCGACCTGGGTCGTGCGTTCGGGTCGGACCCCGGGAGCCACGACGAGCCGGTTCACCATGAAGTCTTGAGAGTTCCCGAGGAATGTGCAGATGACTGAGATCCAGATGCCCCGCCTGTCCGACACCATGGAGGAAGGCGTCATCGCCGCCTGGCGCAAGAAGGTGGGCGATTCGATCGAGCGCGGCGAGGTCGTCGCGGACATCGAGACCGACAAGGCCATCATGGAGCTGGAGGCCTTCGACGCAGGCGTGCTGGAGAAGCTGCTGGTCGAGGAGGGGCAGACGGTTCCGATCGGCACGCCGATCGCGGTGGTGGGCGACGGTTCGGGTGCGGCGGCGGAGTCGGCGGCCGCGCCGGCCCCGGCCGCCGAGGAGCAGGCGGAACCCGCTCCGGCCGCCGCTCCGGCGGAGGAGCCCGCCGAGTCCGCGGCTCCGGCGAACGGCAGCTCGGTCGCCGAGGGCTCCAAGCCGAAGGCGTCGCCGCTGGCGAAGGCCGTCGCGAAGGACCTGGGCGTGGATCTCGCCGCGGTGCGGGGTTCCGGTCCCGGTGGCCGGATCATCCGCGCCGACATCGAGGCCGCGGCGTCCTCGGCCCCGGCTCCGGCGGCCGCCCCGGCTCCGGCCGCGCCCGCTCCGGCTCCGGTCCAGCAGGTGGCGACTCCGGCGGACGCCGAGGAGGTGCCGCTGAGCAACATCCGCAAGGTCACCGCGAAGCGGCTCACCGAGAGCAAGCAGCAGGCCCCGCACTTCTACCTGACGAGCGCGATCGACGTGACCGAGCTGGTCGCGTTCCGCGCGCAGCTCAACGAGCGGCTGCAGGCGGCGGGCGGCCCGAAGGTCAGCATCAACGACCTGGTGGTGAAGGCGGTCGCCACGGCGCTGCGCGCGAACCCGTCGGTGAACGTGTCCTTCGGCGGCGACAAGCTGATCAAGCACAAGCGGATCAACCTGGGCGTCGCGGTGGCCATCGAGGACGGGCTGATCGTGCCGGTCATCCCGGACGCGGACCGCAAGAGCGTTTCGGAGATCGCCACCGAGGGCCGGGAGAAGGCCGGGCGCGCCCGCGAGGGCAAACTGAAGCTGGACGAGATGTCCGGTGGCACCTTCACCATCTCGAACCTGGGCATGTTCGGCATCGAGCAGTTCTCCGCGGTGATCAACCCGCCGGAGGCGGGAATCCTCGCGGTGGGTGCGGCCAAGGACGAGCTGCAGCTGCGCGACGGCGAGGTGGTGGCCCGCAAGATCCTGCGGGTGACGCTGTCCGCCGACCACCGCGCGATCGACGGCGCCGTGGGTGCCGCGTTCCTGCAGCAGTTCACCGCGCTGCTGGAGGACCCGCTGCGCATCATCGCCTGACGCGCGAACTCCGACGGCCCGCCCGCCCCGTGCTCCGGGGTGAGCGGCCCGTCGCTCGTTCCAGGTGAGTGGCCCACCAGCCCGGTCTCGTCGGTCGAGTGGGCCGCTCACCTGATCAGAGTTTCAGGGGCCCGGTCAGAGTTCCAGGGGCCAGTGGTGCGGGCCGGTGCTGATCCGGTGGGTGCCGTCGGGGTGGACGGTGAGGGTGCAGCGATCGGGGGCGGGGCGACCGGCGTCCCGCCACCAGGCGTGCGCGGCTTCGACCTCGTCCCAGAGCTCGCGCGGCCCGAGCTGCAGCACCGGCCACGGATGCTCGTCGCGGATCATGCCGACGCGCGCCCAGGATCCGGTGCGGCGGTCGTGCAGTTCGACGTCGCGGTGCCGCTCGTCGCGGTCCTCGACGGTGAGGTGGCAGTGCGGTACCCGGAGCCCGATGGTGAAGGCGGCGCGGGAGAACTCGACCACCTCGTACAGCTCCGGACCGCGCAGCGCGGTGCTGCTGCGCCGCGCCGCGCGGAGTTCGTCCTCGGCCGGTTCGAGGTGGTGCCTGCGCTCCTGCCGCAGCCGCATGAACGAGAGCCGCGTGCCGCAGCGCCCGGTGGCCGAGCCGTCCGGCCGCACGTCCAGCCTGGTGAGCGCGTCTTCGCCGTAGTCGGTTCCCCACGGCAGCAGCACCAGTCCGCCGACGCGGGTCTGCTCGATCCAGGCGCGCGGGACGGCGCGCGCCGAGGCCGTCGCGATGACCCGGTCGTGGGGGGGCCCCCGGGGGGGGCCCCCCCCCCCGGCCGCGGGGCGGAAGTCCCCCGGCGGGGCGGGGGGGGGGCGCCCGGGGGGGGCCCGCGCGGGGGGGGGCGGGGGG
>NZ_JAIUJZ010000142.1:13820-30679 GCF_020176775.1 Saccharopolyspora sp. 6M | reverse complement strand
GGATGGCGTCGGCGGTGATGTCGGGGGCGCGGTGGGCCGGGGTGGCGGCCTGGAGGCCGTCGAGGCGCAGGGGTGCGGGTGGGGCGAACTCCTCGGCGGCGTCGTCGAAGTCCTCGCCGAGGACCACGCGCACCTCGCCAGCAGGTTGCGACGGGTCCGCGGTGGTGGAGATGCCGCCGAGGTGCTCGGCGATGAAGCGGGCGACCTCGGCGTCGTCCGGGTGGTGCAGCACGCGGGAGCGGCCGGTCTCCGGTCCGTTGCCGACCTCGCCGACGGGGACGTCCGCGGCGAGCAGCGCGTCGCGGGTCCGGGCGGCCAGGCCGCCGACGTCCGTGCCGTTGAGCACGTCGACGGTGGTCGCGGCGAGCGCGGCCGGGACCGGCGGGGTGGGAGGCAGTCCGTCGTTGACCCGGGCGATGGTCATCCGGACCTGGTGCGGGTCGACCTGCACGGCCTGCCCGTCGGGAGTGTCGTACTCGGGGTCGACGATCGGGATGGTGCCGAACTCGATGTCGCCGCCGGCGAGGCCGCTCATCTCGGCGGCGAAGGCCAGCAGGTTCCAGTCCTCGTCGAGCACCACCGACCGTTCGACGGCGTCGAGCAGCCGCTGCAGCTTCACCGGGTTCGCCATGGTCCCGGCGGAGAGCACGCGCCGGGCGAACCCGGCGAGGAACGCCTGCTGCCGTTGCACCCGGTCGAGGTCGCCGCGCAGCAGGCCGTGGCGCTGCCGCACGAACGCCAGCGCATCGCCGCCTTCGACCTCCTGGCGCCCGGCCGCGAAGACGGCACCGGAGTACGGGTCGTCCACGGCCTCGTTCAGGCACACCTCGACGCCGCCGATCGCGCTGGTGAGCTCGTAGAAGCCCAGCAGGTTCACCTCGGCGACGTGGTCCACGTCGACACCGGTCAGCTGCTGCACGGTCCGCACGAGCAGATCGCGCCCGGCGGCCGAGGAGCGGCGCTCCAGCTCCGCCTGATCGGCCACGCCGTCCGCCACCAGCCGCCGCCGCTCCTGCGCCTTCCCCATCCCGTACGCCGCATTGATCTTGTGCTCGCCCTGGCCCGGGACGGCGACGAACGAGTCCCGGGGCAGCGAGTACGCGACCGCACGGCTCCGGTCGGCGGGCACGTGCAGCAGCATCACCGTGTCGGTGAGGCTCGATCCGCTGTCCCCGGTGCGCAGCTCTTCCAGCACCTCGGGCGGCAGCGGGTTCCCCTGCGCGTCGGTCCGGCCGTCCAGCCCGACCAGCAGCACGTCCACCGGGCCGCTGGAACCCGAACCGCCGGAGACCGCGCCCGGCAGCCGCCCCAGCGCGTTCCAGCCGTACCCGGTCACCAGCAGCACCAGCGCCGAGGCCAGCGCGGTCGCCGTGCGCGCGGCCACCCGCGGTCGTCGGCGGGCGGGGTGGGGCGAGGCGGTCGTCCGCGGCCGTCCGCGAACGGGACGCAGCGGGGCGGTCCGCTCCTGGTCTAACCGCGCCACGAACCCTCCTCGGCGAAACGGGCGAGCCGGTCCGGTTCGGTGGGCCGGTGGTCGATCGCGGACGGTTCGTCCGGGGACGGCGCGGCGCCCGGCCGACGCGCCCGGGACCGGTCGTGGTGGCGGCACAGCACCAGCGCGACGGCGAACAGCGCGCACAGCGCGGCGGCGAGGGCCAGCATCGAGATCGGGTCCTGCCCGGGCGTGGCGACGGCGGCGACGACGAACAGCCCGAACACGATGCCGCGCCACCAGCTCCGCAGCTTCGCGTACGACAGGATCCCCGCCCGGTTGAGCATCACCAGCACCAGCGGCAGCTCGAAGCTCAACCCGAACATGAACAGCATCAGCAGCACGAACCCGACGTACTCGTCCCCGGTCAGGGCGGTGAAGAACGCGTCCCCGCCGAACCCGACCATGAACAGCAGCCCCTCCGGGACCACGAAGTACGCGAGCAGCCCGCCGGCGGCGAACAGCACCGTGGCGAAGCCGACGAACTGGGCGGCGAACTTGCGCTCGCCCTCCTTCAACCCCGGTGTGATGAACGCCCACAGCTGGTACAGCCACACCGGGCTGAGCAGCACGGTGCCGACGGCGATCCCGACCTTCAGCTGCAGCACGAAGACCTCGAACGGTTTCGTCTGCAGCAGGCGGCACCGGCCTGGTTCCGGGCTGAACCGCATCTCCGGCGGCAGCGAGCAGTACGGCGCGAGCAGCAGGTCGCCCAGCGACGGCGCCCCGAACAGCGGGTGCGAGAACCACCAGAACCCGAAGGTCCCGCCGAAGACGACGGCGATCATCGCCACGCCCAGCCGGTACCGCAGTTCGCGGAGGTGGTCGACGAGGGTCATGGTCCCGTCGGGGTTGTGCCTCCTGCCCCACCGGCGGCGCGGGCCGCGGCCGTGGTTCGGGTGGCGCGGCGTCCTGGCCACTGCGCTGCTCTCCCGGTTCCCGTCAGCTCCCGGCCTCTTCGCGGCGTCCCCCCCGCGCCTCGGTGCCGCTCGTGCCCGGGGCCTGCTCGCCGGGGTTCAGCCGGCCCTGCGCGGCGCGCGCCGCGGCCTCGTCCTCCTTCATGCCGCGTGCTTCCGCCTTGAACACGCGCGCGGACTGCCCGACGGACCGCGCGAGGTCCGGCAGCTTGCCCGCGCCGAACAGCAGCACCACGACGCCGACGAGGAGCACCAGCTCCCACCCACCCGGCAAACTCACGATTCCCGCTCCTCCACTAGTCGGAAGGCGTGCGGGATGCGGCTCGGTCCACTGCGGACGGTCCACGGCAGGTGGGCACCGCTCCGGCGCGAGCCGGGGCCTCCGTCACCCGCACGGCCGATCCCAGTGTTCGCCCGCGCGGGAGGGCGCGGCAACGCGCGCGCCGTGATGGTTGCGATCGCGCGGCGCGATCGCGGCGGCGCTCAGTGCGCGTCCGCGACCTCCGGGCGCGGGGGCGCGATCTCCGGGTGCGCGTCCGCGACCTCCGGGCGACCGGCCGCGGCGATCATGTCCACGAGCGCGCTCATCGGCGTGCCGCGCACCGGGATGCGTCCGCTGAGGACGAATTCGATCTGGTCCAGCGCCGGCAGTCCGCCTCGGACCGGCACCAGCCCGTCCGGGACGACGCTGCGCGCGAACACCGCGACGCCGAGCCCGGCCCGCACCGCCATGCTCAGCCCGTTGAGCCGGTCCGCGGTGCAGCTGACCCGCCAGGACCGCTGCGCGCGTTCCAGCGCGGACAGCGCGCGGGCGCGGGTGATGCTCGGTTCCGGGTACACCACCAGCGGGACCGGATCTCCCGGCACGATCCGGGTGTCCGGGGTGCCGACCCAGACGAGCTCGTCCCGCCACAGCAAGCGCCCGGACGGTTCGCTGCCCGGCTGCTTGATCAGCGCCATGTCGAGCTCGCCGCGTTCGAGCCGGTCGTGCAGCGGGGTGCTGAGCCCGGCGGTGAGGTCCAGGTCGACCCGCGGGTGCATCCGCTGGAACCGCTGGGCGATCTGCGAGAACCAATCGGAGACGAGGTCCTCGGACACTCCCAGCCGGACCCTCCCGCTGGGTTCCGGTCCGGCGAAGTAGTCCAGGGCCTGCTGCTGCCTGCCGAGGATGCCGCGGGCGAAGCCGACCATGGCCTCGCCGTCACCGGTCAGCTCCACGGTGTGGCTGTCGCGGACCAGCAGCGAACGGCCCACCGCCGCTTCCAGCTTGCGCACGTGCTGGCTCACCGCGGGCTGCCCGAGCCCGAGGGCGCGCGCGGCGCGGCTGAAGCCACCTGAATCGGCCACTTCCAGGAACGTCCGCAGCCAGACGGGATCCAACACAGGTCCGGGACATTACCACCGAGTCCCCGCGGCGAGCCCTCCGGCGGCGACCGGTGCGCCCGGTCACGCGCTCCGCCCCGGAGTCCGGCCGGAACCTGCTCCCGGCCGCACCCGGCGGGGAAACCGCAGCTCAGCGCGGCACGATCCCGGCAGGTGGGACGCGACCGCGCCCGGGACTAGCCGGCGGCGCGGTCGCGTTGATCGCGGTGACCGGAGCGAGCGGACGGAGGGCGCCGTGCCTGAACTGGAAAGACCCCTGCGCAGACTGGGTTTCCTGACCATCGGGCTGTTCGACGGGGACGATCCGCGCCCCGGCCACGAGTCGACGCTGGAGATCGTCGAACTCGGCGAGCGGCTCGGCTTCGACATCGCGTGGGTACGCCACCGCCACCTGCAGTACGGCATCTCCTCCCCCACCGCGGTGCTCGCGGCGCTGACCCAGCGCACCAGCCGGATCGACCTGGGCACCGCGGTGATCCCGCTGGGCTGGGAGAACCCGCTGCGGCTGGCGGAGGACCTGGCGACCGTGGACGTGCTCTCCGGCGGGCGGCTGAACCCGGGGGTGAGCGCGGGGCCGCCGATGCACTTCGACCGGGTCCGCGGGGCGCTGTACCCGGACACCGCCGAAGCGGAGGACCTCGGCTACGGCCGGGCGGAGCGGCTGCTGGACTTCCTCGGCGGCGCACCCGTCACCGGGTTCAGCGGCACCGAGGGCATCGAGGTGTTCTCCGACCGGGTGCAGCCGCACTCACCGGGGCTGGCCGGGCGCGTCTGGTACGGCGGCGGCAGCCTGCGCTCCGCCGAGTGGGCCGGGCGGAACGGGCTGAACCTGCTGGTCAGCAACGTGGTCAAGGCGGAGCGCTCCGCGGACTTCGAGCAGGTCCAGCTGTCGCTGGTCGAACGGTTCCGCGCCCACCACCCCGACGGCGAGCGGGCCCGCGTCTCGCAGGGCCTGGTGGTCATCCCCACCGACAGCGCCACGCCCGTGCAGCGCGACAAGTACGCGCGCTACGCCGCCCAGCGGCTGCCGCGCACCACCACCACGCACGGCCCGGCCCGGATGATGTACGCGCCGGACCTGGTGGGCGACTCGGCGGAGCTGGCCGAGCGGCTCGCCGCGCACGCCGCGTTCCGGGCGGTCGACGAGGTGTCGTTCGCGCTGCCGTTCACCTTCGACCACGACGACTACGTGCAGATCCTGACCGACATGGCCACGAAGCTGGCACCCGCGCTGGGCTGGCGCCCGGCGGCGTGGGGGGGCACCGCCGGGGTCGCGGACACCGCCGGACGGCGCCGGATCTCGTACACCGCCGGGCGGCGCCGGGGCTTCCGGTCGCGCCGCGTCGGCGATTCGGGCCCAGCCGCGCAGTGTCGACGTTTCCGGCACCGCCGCGCCGCGTCGGCGATCCGGCCCCACCGCGCGGCTCCGGCGGTTCGGTTGAACGGCCCGGTCGCCGCGTCCAGGATGGCTGGTATGAGCCTCCGCCTGCGTGCCCTGGAACGCGACGACCTGCCGTTCGTGCACGGGTTGACGAACAACTCGCGGATCATGACCTACTGGTTCGAGGAGCCCTACGAGGCGCTCGTCGAGCTGCAGGACATCTACGACCGGCACATCCACGACACCCGGGAGCGCCGCTTCGTGATCGAGGCGGACGGCGAGCGCGGCGGCCTGGTGGAGCTCGTGGAGATCGACTACATCCACCGCAACGCCGAGTTCCAGATCATCGTCGCCCCCGACCACCAGGGCCGCGGGCTGGCCGCGGAGGCGACCCGGCAGGCGTTGGACTACGCGTTCGCGGTGCTCAACATGCACAAGATCTACCTGCTGGTGAGCACCGAGAACACCAAGGCGATCCACGTCTACGAGAAGCTCGGCTTCCGCACCGAGGGCGAGCTCCGCGAGGAGTTCTTCGCCGGCGGCCACTACCACAACGCGCTGCGCATGGGCGTCTTCCAACGCGACCACCTCGCGTGAGCCCGCTCGATCACCTCCCGTTCTCCGGATCGAGCGGCGTTCGAGCGAGGACGAGTTTGGTGGTGCGCGTCGCGTACGCTGCGGGAGCCGCGTCCCATTCGGCGGTGCGGGTGGTGACGCGTTCGGCGGGGAACCCGGTGCGCTCCAGGAAACCCAGCAGCTCGGGCAGAGTCGCGCGGGCGTGCGACACCCCGACGCGGAGGGTGCCGTCCATGGCGTACATGCGCATCAACGGCACCCGTGTCCCGGATCCCACGTAGTACCCGACCGCGGTGCAGATTCCCCCGGGCGCGAGCGCGCGCAGCGCGCGGCGGAGCCCGGCTGGGCGGGAGGTGGCTTCGACGACCACGTCGTAGCCCGTCCCGCCACGCCTCGCCGGGTGCGCACGCGCACCGAGGGATTCGGCGATCGCCCGCCGCTCCGGGTCGTCGTCGAGGTAGTCGACGGCGGTGGCACCGTGCGCGGCGGCGAGACCGGCCGCGTACAGGCCGATGCTCTTCGCACCGCCGCCGAGGACCAGCACCGAACCCCCTTCGCGAGCGGTGAGGCCGGGGACTACGGCGCGCCAGGCGTCGGCGAGGTTGTCACTCGCGGCGGCGACCCGCGTCGAAGGAACCCCGTCGGGCACCGGCACCAGCATGTGCTCGGCGAACGGGACGCGGATCCGGTCGGCGACCATCCCGCCCCACTCCCCGCTGGCGGGCCCGAAGCCATAGGCCGCGAGGGTTCCGGCACCGACGGTCGTCCCGCACTTCGAGGTCAGCCCGCGCAGGCAGGCCGGGCACGCGCCGCACGAGATCGCCCACGGCACGACGACGCGCTGCCCGGCCCGCAGCCGCGCGACTCCCGGCCCGACCTCGACGATCTCGGCGACGCACTCGTGACCGATGGCGAACGGGCCCTGGAACGGCACCGAACCGCAGATGCTCCCGATGACGGGATCGACCAGCCCGAGCGCCATCCCCGCTTGCAGCGCCCGGGACACCGGCCGGTGGATCGGCAGCGTGTCGCCGTCGCAGCGCCCGGCGAGGAACGGACGGACGAGGGCGTCGCCCGGATCTTCGATCACGGGTTCCGCGCGCTCGTGCCACACGAGCCGCCCGCTGCGGCGGAACTGGAGCTCTCGCACCGCCGTCACACCTCCGACCCGGCACCGCGGACGAAGACCGGCTTGAGGTGCCGCTCCGGCAGGGCCGCGGGCAGGTTCTCCCAGTCGATCACCTCCGAGACCACTCGCCGCGGTTCGACCAACCCGGACCCGGCCAGTGCCAGCGCCTCGGGAAGGTGCCCGCGGACGTTGTCCCGCGCGATCCGCAGGGTCACCCCGGTCAGGTACATCTCCAGCAGCGGCAGCTCGCCCGGGCGGAAGTGGTTGCCCGCGCTTTCGCAGATCCCCTCCGGGACCAAGGAGCGCAGCGCGGTGGCGAGCTGCTCGACCCGCCCGGTCGATTCGATGGCGAGCTCGAAGCCGTGCGGGATCGGTTCGATCTCCGCCGCGGTCCGGGCGCCGAAGCCGCTGGCGATCTCGCGGTGCCGCGGTTCCGGATCCACGTAGAGGATGTCGGACGCACCGAGGGCTCGGGCGATGTCGCAGGCGTACAGGCCGATGCTGCCCCGCGTCACCACCAGCACCCGGGCACCGGGCCGAGCCTGCAAGTGCGGAGCGACGAGCCGCCATGCCAGCGGCCAGTTGTCGCTGGCGGAGGCCATCGCCACCGGGTCGAGCCCGGCGGGCAACGGCACCAACATCGCGTCCGCCCACGGCACGCGGACCAGGTCGGAGAACAGTCCGCCCCAGGAGCCGCCCAGCGGAGCGCCGAACATCGCCATGTGCGGAACGGAGGTGCAGTGCGCCGACAGCCCGGCGCGGCAGCGCTCGCAGGCGCCGCAGGCGATCGCCCACGGCACCACGACCCGATCCCCCGGGACTGCGCTCGTCACCGCGTCACCGACCTCCACGACCTCGGCGACGCACTCGTGACCGAGGGCGAAGGGTGGCTCGATCGGCCCGTGCCCGGCCAGGATGGCCGAATCGACGTCGCACGAGGTGGCGGCGATCGGTGCGACGATCGCGTCCTCGTCGGACCGCGGCCGGGGGTCCGGGACCTCTCGCCACTCGGCGGTCCAGCGTCCGACGTAGGTGAGCTCACGCATCGGAGCCTCGTTCCCCACCGGCGAGGGCGACCAGGTCCGCGTGCCGGATGATCTCGCCACCGGCGCCCCAGCTCCCGTCGGGCTGCTCGTGCACCAGCACCCACACCCGAAGCGCGGCCGCCCGGTCCAGGCCCGCGGCCCGGAGCACGATCTCGGTGACCTCGGCGACCAGCCCGGCCTTGCGACGTTCCGACAGCGCCCCCTGCGGCACCGTGACGTCGGCGCGGAAGCGGGGCTCGGCGTCGGCGGCGGTGATGAGCGCTCCCGCGGGCACTTCGCGCAGGTGGCTCCAGGCCAGCGAGCGGAAGAACTCGGTGTCCGGCGCACCTTCCCACTTCAGCAGGGCGGCGGCGAGGTCCCGCTGCACCTGGTTCCCCGTTTCCGGCGGCAGGACCCCCGCAGGGGTGGTCAGCTCGATCAACGGCATGTCCACGCTCCATCTATAACGACTGTCATAACGAGAGCGAACGCTATACTATGACGGCCGTTATAGCGAGGGGGTTTCGATGAGCGACACGTCGTCGCGACAGCAGCTGGTCGCCGGAGCCGCGGACATGATCCGGCGGCGCGGGCTGAACGCGACGAGCATTCGCGAGGTGGCCAAGCACTCGGGCGCCCCGCTGGGCTCCACCTACCACCACTTCCCCGGCGGGAAGGACGAACTGGCCGCCGAAGCCGTCCGGCACGCCGCCACGACGACGGCACGCGCGCTCGACGCGGCCCTGGAGACCGGCCCGGTGGACGGACTGCGCTCGTTCTTCGCGCTGTGGCGGGACATCCTGGTGCGCACCGACTTCCACGCGGGATGCCCCGTGCTGGCGGTGTCGGTGGAAGAACCGCAGTCGGGCAACGAACCGACCGCAGCGCTACGAGCCGCGGCCGACGCCTTCGAGGGGTGGGAGCACCGGCTCGCGGCATCCCTCCGCGCGCACGGCACCCCGGAAGACCGAGCCGCTCGCCGAGCCGCACTGGTCGTCGCGGCCGCCGAAGGGGCGGTCGCGATGAGTCGCGCCCGGCGCAGCACCCGTCCGCTCGACGACGTCGCCGCGGAACTCACCGAGCTGGTGGCCACCGGTGGATGAGGCGACCCTGGGCGACTTCGCGACTTGCGGGCGGTGGCGCGCCGCGAAGGAGATGCTGCCGGCTTTCGAGAAGTCCCGCCCGGGCGATCCCCTGCCGCGAGCGGCGATCGGGGCGGCGCAGGAGTTCGCCGACCGCGCGGAACCGGGTCGCGGAACGCGTGGCGACACTCGACATCGCACTGCGCAGAACGTCCACATCGGACTGAACCCGCGGCGGGTGGGCGCCGCGCCGGGCGCGCGTTCGGCGCGGCGCCGCCGGATCACCCCGGCCGGTTGCCGGTGGGGATGGAGATGCTGATCGGGTAGTCGCCGCGGGACAGGAACAGCAGCACCGCCTGCCGCAGCACCTCGTCGAACATCCAGTAGGCCTGCTGCGAACCGGGGAAGTGCTGCAGCAGCCCTTCGCGGACCGCGATGAACGGGCCCCACAGCGTGTTCAGCAGCGGGTCCCAGATCGGCTCGTCCGGGATCATCAGCCACCGCGCGACCTGGTCGCCGAGCATGAACCGGGTGAGCGCGCCGATCACGGGCCTGCTCAGGATGGAGCCGTCGATCTCCTTGCCGAAGTCCATCAGGATGTCGGCCAGGTTCACACCTTCGGCGGTGGGCGCGAGGATCGGGGTGAGCACCTGATCGGCCTGCAGGTTCGCCTGCTCCCAGGACGCGGGGATGTACTCGTCGGCGATGCCGAGCATGTGCGCGCACAGCTGCCAGGAGTGCAGGTACGCCTCGGATTCCTCCGGCGGGATCGGCACGTTCCACTCGACCATCTTGCGGTTCACGGTGGTGGCGAGGCTGTGCCAGGTGACCATCATGTCGGCCTGGCTGATCGGGATGTCCTCGGGCGCGACGTCGCTCCATTGCGCCGACTTCGGCAGCAGGTTGCGCACGCCGGCGTGGGTGAGGCGGGTCTTGACGCAGGTGACGATCATCGAGCCGTCGTCGGCGTAGGCGTTCGGGGTGCCGATGTCGTAACCGAGCTTGGCGGTCTTGGTGATGCGGTCCTTCATGTTCGCGCCGCCGTAGGAGTGGTAGACGGCGCGGGCCTCCTTGGGGATGACGGTGCTCATCATGCCGCTGGCCATGCCGTAGAGGACGCCGAGGTAGAGGCCGCGCTTCTCGTTGAACCGGTAGGCGAGGTCGAGCTTGCGCGGGTCCGCCCAGTCCGGCTTCCGGCGGGCTTCTTCGATGAAGTCCCGCAGTTCGGTGGGCAGGCCCTTCGGCAGGTCCTGCCCGTTGGTCGTCCACTCGCGCAGCAGTTCGTTGACGCGGGGTACCGCGCCGCTGTCGAGCAGCGATCCGACGAGGGGGTCGGCGACCTCGTCCCAGACCCAGCGCGGGTCGGCGCCTTCGCCGGTGCCGACGACGGAACCGCTGGGTTGCCAGGTCCACGCCATGGCGGGGGCGGCGGTGCTCAGCGCGCCGAGCGCTCCCAGTGCGCCGCCTGCCGCGAGCAGTCCGCGCCTGCCCACGAGTCCGCGTCCGCCCGGTTCGGGTGTGCCCTGTTCGCTCATGTCCTGAACTCCTCCTCGAGTCCTTGGATCGCGAGGTGCGGGGTGATCACGTGCAGCAGCGGCGTGCGCGGTGGAGCCGGTTCGGGCCGTCGCACCGGAGATCGCTGGTACGGTGAAACAAGATCCGCTACTGCGTATCAGGAAGCGAAACACAGGACGCGCCCGGGCACCAGCCCCGGACCGGCGTGCGGCCCGCATTCCCGTCGTTCACCGCAATCCCGCTCGGGTGGGAGGAGGAGCACCGTTGCTCCGATGGCACGACCGCGGCGGGCGGACCCCGGTGGCGCGAACCGGGGATCCGGCGCCGCGGAACCTGTACTGTCCGAGATCATGACGCCGCACGACCCCGAATCGCTGCTGGAGCGCGCGTTCACCGAGGCCGTCGACCGCGTCGAGGACACCGACGAGACCACCGCGCGCGTCCTCGACGCCGCCTACGAGCAGTTCTGCCGCCTGGGCCTGCGGCGGTCCACCATGGAGGACGTGGCGCGCCGGGCCGGGGTCTCCCGGATCACCGTCTACCGCCGGTTCGCCACCAAGGACGCCCTGGTCGAACACGTGGTGCGCCGCGAGTTCCGCCGGTACTTCGACCGGTTCCTCGCCGACATCCGCCACGCCCGCACCGCCGCCGACCGGGTGGTGCTGGGGTTCGCGAGCGCACTGCGCGCCATCCGCGGCAACCCGCTCATCGGCGGGCTGATGGAGGTCGAACCGGAAGTGATGGTGCCGTCCATGCTCACCGACGGCGGGCGGACCATGGCCACCGTGCGGCGCTTCCTCGCCGAGCAGCTGCGCCGCGAGCAGCGCGACGGACACGTGCCGGAGCGGGTGGACGTGGAGGTCGTCGCGGAGCTGATGGTCCGCGTCTCGGCCTCGTTCCTGGTCACCCCCAGCGAGCTGGTCGACCTCGACGACGACGAGCAGGTCCGCGAGGTGGCCCGCCGCTTCCTGGTGCCGATGCTCGCCGAACCGGGCGCCGGGTGAGCGGCGGGCGCGGGTCCGCGACCGACCGCGGCAGGCGCAGGACAGCGCTCGACCGCAGCAGGCGCGGGGCGGAGCTCAGCCGCAGCGGTCTCAGGGCCGCGACCGACCGCAACGGGCGCAGGGCCACGATCGCCCGCGGCGGACGTGGCGCAGCGATCAGCCGCGGCGGGTGCGGGGGCCGTCGTACTGCTGCTCGGTGACCGGTTCCAGCCAGCTGGTCTCGGGCCGGTCGTCCGCCGGCGCCTCCCACAGCGCGAGGTGCTCCATGAAGCGGTCCGGGGCGGCGCCGTGCCAGTGCTCCTCGCCGGGCGGGCAGTGCACCGTTTCCCCGGGCTGCGCCTCGAAGATCGCGCCATCGCGGGTGCCGACCAGCGCGACCCCGGAGACCACGTGCAGCGTCTGCCCCACCTCGTGGTGGTGCCAGCGGGTGCGGGCGCCGGGCGCGAAGCGGGTCAGGTTCGCGCGCAGCCGCGAGGGCTCGGTCCCGACGTGGATCACGTCGAACCACACGTCGCCGGTGAACCACTCGGCGGGTGCCCTGGTGGTGGCTCGCGGGCCGGTGAACTCCACGGCGTCTCCTCGGTGTCGGGCGGGAATCCGTGCCGACCACCTTAGGCGCCGCGCGCACGCCGGCGGCCGGCCCGCGGGTGCAGGCCGGCCGCCGGTTCGTGCGGAGTGATCAGCGGATGGCGCCGAGGGTCAGGGTGAAGACCTCCGGGTCACCGGCGTTGACCTTGCCGCTGTGGTCCTCGCCCGCGTTCGAGCTGACGTCGTCGTAGGCGAACGCGTAGCCCTTGCCGTCGGGCAGGTTCTCGTGCACCACGCGCGCGTAGTGGTTGGTGATCTCGTTCTGGTAGAACGTGGCCGGGTCCTCGTCCTGCGGCTGGTTCGGGTTGATCAGCAGCGTGGTGCGGTTGAACGCCGCCGCCAGCCGCGGCACGATCGCCAGGCGCTCCTGGGAGTCGCTCTCCGGGTTGTTCGCGAACGGGCCGCTGTTGCAGCCCCAGATGTCCACCGAGGACGGCTTCTCGAACCGCTCCGAGCCGAAGACGAACGCGTCGCCCTCGACCTTGCCCTCGATGACGCCGAGGTCGTCGCGCTGGGTGTCGACGAAGATCGACTCACCGGCGTACTTGGCGTACACCTCGTCCACGTAGGGTTCGAGGTAGCCCTCGAAGTCGGCGGCGCGGTGGTTCGGGTTGAGCACCCGGACGACCTTGCCGTCGGCCTCCTGCACCAGCTTCGGCCAGTTCTCGCCCTGGTCGCGCAGGCCCTGGGCGACACCGTCGAGCGCACCGGTGGGCATGCCCGGGACTTCCTGGTCACCGCTGCCGGCCTTCAGGTGCAGCGCGATCGGCGCGGCGACGAAGTCGACGTAGCTGATGTTCGCGTAGAGCTGCTCCTCGTTGAGGGTGAACTCGGCGAACGTCCAGTCCTTGCCGTAATTCGAGTCGTCCTCGGAGACGAAGTTGGGGTGCACCACGGAGGTCGTGCCGTCCGCGCCCTGCACCACCTGGAACTCCAGCTTGTCGTCGGTCACGAAGTACACCCGCGCGCCGTACATGCGCGGCACGGTGACCTCGACGCTGCCGTCGACCGGGATGGCGGGGTCCTCGCCCAGCGGCTGCGGCTCGGGGCCACCCGCCTCGGGGAAGTAGGAGGTGCCGTCCTGCCGGATGAACACGGCCTTCTTCTCCGCGTCCGAGAATCCGGCGATGTAGGCGTGCGCCGTGGTGCCGGAGTTGTTCTGCAGCACGAACTTCAGGGTTTCCGGAGCGGCCGAAGCGAACGGGGCGTTGATCGCCTGCACCCAGAACGGCGTGGTCAGCGCCGCAGCGGAATACCCGAGAAACCGCCTACGAGAAACCATGGGGTTACCTCCAGAGACAAACTTGACCACCTCGGAAGGCGGTCGATCTTCTCGTGATCGATCCCGAAAGTCTGGCGGTCTAGACCTGCACTCGATACCTCCAAAAGGAGTACGTATTCACCAGCTTCAAACACGAATCAACGCGACCGCACACTGAGATGGGAAAATCAAGAACGCGGCGACATCCAGCCACAAAACCGGGAAATCCGACCGCATGGCGGGACAGCACGCGAACGACGGCGATTCCGTTCCCGGAAGCACGACGAAAGTCGGAACGGGACCTCACACCGAAGTCTGATTGCGCGGAACGGTGCCGGGCACCGCCGAACCGCGCGTCCACGCGGGACGGAGCTCGCGGAGGCCGGGAGCAGCGCGTGAAGAACGACCCGTCGGCGGGCCGCGCGGAGCGGATCAGGAGGCGGGTGCCGGAACGGCCGACGCACCGCCGGGGGAGATCACCCCTCGCCGCCGGAACGGATCGCACACCCCGCACGGCCGAAGCGGATCACGCACCCCCGCGCAGAACCGGCACCCGGTCGCACCCCAGCTCCGGATCCGCCCCCGCGAACCGCGGTCAGCCCGCCGAACCGGACTCGTCGACCAGCAGCACCAGCACCCGCCGCAGCTCGTCCTGGAGCCGTTCGATCTCCTCGTCGGCGCCCGCCAGCGCGAGACGCAGCCCCCGCTGGAAGATCCCGTCGATCATCGCGTAGGCGATCCCGGACGAGGTCGCGGGCCGGACCTGCGCGAGCTCGGCGCAGCGGCCGATCACCTGCCAGATCATCTCCTCGCGGCGCCGGTCGATCTCCTCGACGTCCGCGCGGAAGGACTCCTCGAACAGGCTCTGGTTGCGCAGGTCGTACCAAAGCCGGTGCAGCGGGGCGTCGGTCCGCATCGAGGCGAAGAACTCGTCGATGAACCCGTTCCGCAGCTCGGGCGCGCTGGTCGCCTCCGCGATCACCCCGTCGTAGCGGGTCACGCAGACGGCTTCGTACTGGCGGACGGCACGGGTGATCAGGTCCTGCTTGTCGGCGAAGTAGTAGTGCAGGACCCCGTGGGAGAACTCGGACTTCTGCGCGATCTCGCGCAGGCTGGTCCGCGCGTACCCGAGGTCGGCGAGCGTGTGCAGCGTCGCCACCGCGAGCTCCGTGCGCCGCACCTCGAACTTGTCGACCTGGCGGCGGGCCACCTTGTTCCGCTTCGTCTCCGCGACCTCGGTCACTTGCCCGTCCTGTCGGCTGGTTCCGGCTGACGCCACAGTCTAGCGCCCCGGTTCGCGCGCTTTCTTGACAAGCGTCCAAAAAATTCTTGACGACTGTCCAAAAACTTGCCTACGGTGTGATCCGCGCCGCACGGACGATCTTCCGGCCCGTGCGGCTCCCCCGATCTCAACGAGGAGATTTCCGGATGAGCAGTGATGATCTGACCGGCCGAAGAGCACTGGTGACCGGCGGCGCGCGCGGACTCGGCGCCGGCATGGCCGAGGCGCTGGCGCGGGCCGGCGCCGCCGTGGTGATCGGCGACGTGCTCGAGGACGAGGGCGAGAAGACGGCCCTGGCGCTGCGCGAAGCGGGCGCCGACGCCCACTTCGTGCCGCTCGACGTCACCGACGACGACAGCTGGGCCGAGGCCGTCCGGCGCACCACCGGAGCCATCGGCGGGCTCGACGTGCTGGTGAACAACGCGGGCGTGGAGATCAGCAGCCTGATCGCCGACCTCGACCCGGCCGACGTCCGCCGGATGCTGGAGGTCAACGTGCTCGGCACGTCGCTCGGCGTGAAGCACGGGTTCCGCGCCATGCGGCCCGGCGGCGCGGCCGGGCAGGGCGGGGCGATCGTCAACATCGCCTCCGTCGCGGCGACCATCGCCTTCCCCGGCATCGCGCTGTACTCGGCCACGAAGTCCGGCATCGACCGGCTCACCCGCGTCGCCGCCGCCGAGTCCGGGAAGCTCGGCTACGGGGTGCGCGTGAACTGCATCTACCCGGGACTGACGCCGACCACGATGGGCAACCAGCTCGCGGTGGACTGCGCCGAGCTGGGGTTGTTCCCCTCCCCCGAGGCCGCCGCGGAAGCCGTCGTGGGCCTCACCCCGCAGGGCCGCCTCGGGCAGGTCGACGACATGGCCGACGCCGTGGTCTTCCTCGCCTCCGACGCCGCGAAGTTCATCACCGGGGCCGGGCTCCCCGTCGACGGCGGCATGGGCATGTGACCGGGTCTCCCCCACCAGCACGGAAGGAAGCAGTTCATGGCCACTGACAAGAAGGTCGTCGTCTACGGCGCCTCCGGTTACACCGGACGCCTCATCTGCGAGTACCTGCGCGAATACGGCATCCCGTTCCTGGCGGCGGGCCGCAACCGGCAGCGGGTGCAGGACGCGGTGGACGCGGTCCCCGGAATCGACACCGTCGAGCACGACGTCGTCGAGGTCGAGCACACCGCCGAAGCCCTCGCCGAGCAGTTCCGCGGCGCCTCGGTCGTGCTCAACACCGTCGGCCCGTTCGCCCGCTTCGGCCACGAGGTCGTGCAGGCCTGCCTGGAGATCGGCGCGCACTACACCGACACCAACGGCGAGCAGAACTGGATGATCGACGTCGAGCAGCGCTACGGCGCGGCGTTCGCCGATCGCGGGCTGCTGCTCACCCTGGGGCTCGCGCAGATGTACACCATCGGCGAGATCGCGGCGAACATCTGCCTGGAGACGCCGGGGCTGGACACGCTGGACATCCAGGTGTTCTGGAAGGGCCACCCCACAGTCGCCTCCACGAACACGATCCTCACCAACGCGGTGCTGGCCGACGCGTTCTACCTGGAGCAGAACGAGTACGTGCCGTGGCCCGCCGACCGCGGCACCTACGACGTGGTGGTGCCCGGCCACCACGAGGTCGGGCTCGCGCTGCCCTGGGGCGGCACCTCGCACCCGGTGTGGTTCAAGAACGACCCGCGGGTGTCGAACGTGCGGGCGCTGGGCGGGGTGTTCGACCGGTCGCTGATGCAGGCGGTGCCGCAGATCGTGGCCTCGGCGATGGAGCAGATGGAAGGCCTGTCCACCGAGCAGAAGCTGGCGATGATCGACGAGATCTCCGCCGGGGTGCGCAGCGAGATGCCGCCGCGGGAGAACCCGCGGATCAACACCTCGCTGGACTCGGTGCACGCCTCCGGGCCGCTGGGGCGCGCGCACTGCGTGATCCACGGCAACTGCAACTACAAGCAGACGGCGCTGCTCAACGCGCACGCCGCCGCGGAACTGCTGCAGCAGCCGCCGCGGAAGGTCGGATTCGCCTCCAGCTGCCAGGCGTTCGGGCACCGGGAGCTGCTGGGCACGCTGCGCGCGTTCGGCCTGGTCCTCGACCCGATCCTGGAGGTCCACCGCTGATCGGTGGCGGCGGGCCCCCGGCCCCCCCCCCCCGGGGGCCCCCCGGGGCCCCCCGGGGGGCCCCCCCCCCCCCCCCCGGCCCCCGCCCCCCCCCCGGGGCGCCCCCCCGG
>NZ_JAIUJZ010000142.1:0-13813 GCF_020176775.1 Saccharopolyspora sp. 6M | reverse complement strand
GCGCTGCGGGCCCCGCGGCGCGCGTGCGGCCGGGCCCTGCACCGGAGCCGGGCGGGCCACCGGTGCTGGGGGGCGCGGCCCGCCGTCCGCGGCGGCCGGCGCTC
Organism: Saccharopolyspora sp. 6M; assembly: GCF_020176775.1. Lineage (NCBI taxonomy): Bacteria > Bacillati > Actinomycetota > Actinomycetes > Pseudonocardiales > Pseudonocardiaceae > Saccharopolyspora > Saccharopolyspora sp. 6M. The sequence continues at coordinate 13,709 of NZ_JAIUJZ010000142.1, read as the reverse complement.
CGACCGGTACGACGAGGTGGGCCGCGCGCCGCCGCCTCGTCAGCGGCGAAGCCGCGGGGGCCGACGTGCACGACGAGTTCTGCAGAGAGGCGATGAGCTGTGCAGCTGGCCGACTACTTGGACAAGGGCGCTTCCCTCGGCGGGGACCGGCCTTGCTTGACCACGGGCGGGGAGACCCGCTCGTACGCCGAGGTGCAGCGGCTGTCCTGGCGGGTCGCCGGGGCGCTGCGGGGGTCCGGCATCGAACCCGGGGACCGGGTCGCGGTGCTGTCCGGCAACGACCCGGACGCCCTCACCTGCATCTTCGGCATCTCGCGGGCCGGGGCCGTGTGGTGCCCGGTGAACCCGCGCAACGAGGCGGCGGAGAACCGGCAGCTGCTGGAGCTGTTCGGCTGCCGCTGCCTGTTCTTCCAGGAGCGGTTCGCCCCGCTGGTCCAGCGGATCCGCGGTGAGCTGCCGCGGCTCACCGAGCTGGTGTGCCTCGACGGGGAGGTCGAGGGCGCGTGGACCTTCGACGAGTGGCTGGAGCGCAGGGCCACGCCGCAGCAGCGGGTGCCGCGCGCCGGGGACGACCTGTGCATGCTCGCCGGGACCGGCGGTACGACCGGGGTGCCGAAGGGCGTGCGGCTGACCGCGACGAACATGCTGACGGCGACGGCGACGACGCTGATGAGCTACCCGTTCGGCGAGTCGCCCCGATACCTGGCGCTGGCCCCGCTGACCCATTCGGCGGGGGTGCTGACCTTCCCGGTCCTGGCGCTCGGCGGTGAGATCGTCATCATGCCGAACCCGGACCTCGGCGAGTTCCTGCGGCTGGTGCAGCGGCACCGGATCACGCACGCGTTCCTGCCGCCGACGGTGATCTACGGGCTGCTGGACCATCCCGACCTGGACGCGGCGGACCTGACCTCGTTGCGCTGCCTCTGGTACGGCGCGGCCCCGATGTCACCGGCGCGGCTGGAGGAGGCGCTGACCCGGATCGGCCCGGTGCTCGGCCAGTTGTTCGGGCAGACCGAGGCGCCGAACATGATCGCGACGATGGCGCCCACCGACCACTTCCGCCCGGACGGGTCGATCGCCACCGAGCGGCTCTCCGCCGCGGGCCGCCCGAGCCCGCTGACCCAGGTGGCGGTGCTGGGCGACGGGGGCGCGCTGCTGCCGACCGGCGAGCGCGGCGAGATCGTGGTGCGCGGCCCGCTGGTCATGGACGGCTACCACGAGGCGCCGGAGGCGACCGCGGAGGTCAGCGGGCACGGCTGGCACCACACCGGCGACATCGGCTACCTCGACGAAGACGGCTTCCTGCACATCGTCGACCGCGCCAAGGACGTCGTGATCACCGGCGGGTTCAACGTGTACTCGGCGGAGGTGGAGCGGGCGCTGCTCGCGCACCCGGCGGTGCAGGACGCCGCGGTGGTCGGCCTGCCGCACGAGAAGTGGGGCGAGCAGTTGACCGCCGTGGTGCAGCCGCGGGCGGGCGCCCGGGCGTCCGAGGAGGAGCTGCGGGCGTTCGTGCGGGAACGGCTCGGCGGGGTGAAGACGCCGAAGCGGATCGAGCTCTGGCCCGACCTGCCCCGTTCCAAGATCGGGAAGGTGCTGAAGCCGGACATCAAGCAGCGGCTCGCCGAAGGCGGCTGAGGGCCGCGCCGCGGACCGGTCCGCCCGCGCGGGGGGCGGGCGCACCACCCGCGATCAGCGCGCCACGTACGCGCTCAGCACGGCCTGCACCTCGTACACGTCGACGCCCTTGCCGAACTGCTTCACGATCGGCTCGTACGCGCCGGACAGCCACAGCTTCAGCTCGGCGTCCAGGTCGAAGGTGCCCGCCGTCTCCACCGCGAAGTGGCTGATGCTGCGGTACGGGATCGAGTGGTACTCGACCTTCTTGCCGGTCATGCCCTGCTTGTCGACCAGGATCAGCCGCCGGTCGGTGAACAGCAGCGAGTCGCGGATCAGCCGGTACGCGGAGTGGATCTCCTCGCCCCGGGCCAGCAGCCTGCCGTACTCCTGCGCCGCCGCACGAGGATCGATCTGCGACGCGTTCCCCATCATGCCGTCGAAAAGTCCCACGGACGCACTCCCCTGCAAGATCGAGATTTCCCCTGGCCCCAGGGTAGCGAAGCACGCGGGCCGCTGATCCGGCGTGCACCGGCGGCACCGGATCCCGCCGCGCACCACCCGGTTGCGAGACTGGGCCGGTGAAGACCGATCGATGCCCCTGCGGCTCCGGCGACGTGTTCGCGGACTGCTGCGCACCGCTGCACACCGGCGCGCGCCGCGCGGCCACCGCCGAACAGCTGATGCGCTCGCGGTTCGCCGCGTTCGCCGTCGGCGACGCCGAGCACCTGCTGCGGACCTGGGACCCGTCGACCCGGCCGGACTCGGTGGAGCTGGACCCGGCACAGCGCTGGACCCGCCTCGACGTCCTGGACCGCAGCGGCGGCGGCCCGTTCGACTCCGCAGGCACGGTCCGGTTCCGCGCGCACTACCGGCTGGACGGCCGCGCCGGGTCGCTCACCGAGCACAGCCGCTTCACCCGCAGCGGTGGGGACTGGTACTACGTCGACGGCGACCACGAGTGACTCACTCCTCGGCGAGCAGGGCGTTCATCCGCTGCAGCACGTCCAGCTGCGCCCAGTTGTAGTACTCGACCATCGCCGGGACGACGACGGAGGCGGCGTACGCCTCCCCGCCCGGCGCGGTCCGCCACGCGTCCCGCATGGCCGGGTACGCCTCGTACTGCCGGTGGAACTCGGGCAGGTAGCGCTGTGCCAGGTCGGCGCGGGTGGCCTCGTCGGCGTCCGCGGGCAGTCCCTCGAACTCGGTCTCGACCGGCAGCATCGGCCGCGACACGATCTCCTGCAGCGCATCCATCACTTCGGGGCTGAACACCCTGGCGTACAGCAGCATCAGCGCTCGGCCCGAGCGCGGGACTTCCTCGCGGATCCCGTCGAACCCGGGCGGCAGCTCGGCCAGCGTCCGGTTCCGCAGCACCGCCGCGAGTTCCGCCCGCATCCGCTGCTGGCGTTCGATGCTCGCGGCGAGCTCGGCGTCGAGGGCCCGCAGCGCCTGCTCGGCGCGGTCGTCCGGGCCCTCCACCACCGCGATCTCCGCCAGCGGGACGCCCAGGTCCACCAGCCGCCGGATCCGCAGCAACCGCGTCAGGTGGCTGATGCCGTACCGCTTGTACCCGTTCGACGCCCGCTCCGGCTCCTCCAGCAGTCCGATCCGGTGGTAGTGGCGGACCGCCTTCACCGTCGTCCCCGCCAGCTCCGCCACCTGCCGCGTGCTCCACGCCATCGAGATCCTCCCTCTCATGCTCCCTTTCCACACCATGCCCCAGGGGCACGGTCAAGCGGGAGCTTCGGAAGGGGGCTCACGGGTCCAAGTTGGGCGATCGACTGTCCGGTCGGTGGAACATAGGCCTGTGAGCACGTTCGGAACCGGGCATCGATTGGACGTAGCATCTCCTGTCGGCTGGTCCGACCGCACCTGACCGACGCCGGCGCCGTTGACGAAGTCGGCCCTGGCCGGGCCGGAGGGCATGCTCCCGGCTCGCGCACATTCCCGCCACGCGAATTACAAGCGCCACTCCTGACGCTCTTTCAGTGAGCCTGCCGCCGACCGATGCCGACGACGGCAGACCCACCGCAACCATCTTCAACCCTTCTCCACAAGGGCCCACTCCGAAGAAGACTCAGCACGCATACCGGAACGAATCATCATTTTGCTCACCGCGCTCAGCTTCTCCGATTACCAAAGCTACGCGAACGCGAACCCGTACTGCCCGTACCAGGAAGAAACCGCGAGCATGGCCGAATTCGCGGCACCGACGACCACCGAACCCAACAGCAGGCGAAATGCGGGGGCGTTGCCACCGCGACGCCGAAAATAGCGCATACAACTTCTCCGAAAATGTTGTGCAGCTCGCACAAATGCGAGACGGTAGGTTAACCGCTACCCCGGCCGGGGTACCCCTTCCGTGAGGTTCCACCCGAGGAGTTGATCTAGCTAACCACACCGCGTGGCGGCCTTGAAGTCGGGGGTACACTGAGGAACTGAGACAGTCTCACATTAGGGAGCAGTAGAAACGCTGCGGAATCGACGGTCAGATGTCTTCAACTCCGAGCCCCTTCAAGCGATCACGGAGAGTGACCCAGCGCCTGTCCTTCAGCCCCTTGTGGATCTCCAGCGCCTCACGCCAGCCTTCGACCGCCTCACCCTCACTACCGGCTTCTAACAGAATCGTCGCGAGGAGATCGAGCGCGCGAGCACGACAGGGAAGGTCACCGGTCTTCCAGGTGACACCGATCGACTCCCTTGCAAGTTGCGCAGCATCTCGGAGCCGCATCTGCTTCAAGCCGATCTGCGCCAGCAAGCAGTACGTTTCCGCCAACGTCGCCAGATCATGGCATCTCAGATTGTGCTCGAGCGCCTCATTCCCATAGTCCAAGGCGGTTTCGAGCTCACCTCGATCAGCATGAAGAGCACCGATCTCGCTCAGCGCTTCACCGATTCCCTGCACGTTCCCGACCTTGCGGTGCAGAAAAAGAGACTCCCGGAACTGCCTGCTCGCTTCACGGGGGTCTCCGCACTCCTTGGCCAATCGACCCATTCTGCGGAGCACACCAGCGTGCACGTGGTCGAGGTGATGTTCGATGGCGACCTCACGTGCTTCGCCGTACAGGCGGGTCGCACCTTCGACGTCACCCAGGTGGCCGCGCACCGAGGCGAGGTTGTGCAAGGCCACAGCCAGACCGTGGTGATCGTCGAGCTGTCGGCACAGGGACCGCGCCTCGGTGAAGTTCTCCTGCGCACGCTCTAGGTCCCGCAACATCAGCTGGTTGTAGCCGAGGTTGATGATCGTGCCGATCAAACCTTCACGATCGGACACCGACATCGTCGAAGCTCTCGCCAGCCCGAGGCAAGTGAGCGCATCGTTGTACTGCCCATGTCTTTTGAACGGTTCGTTGAGCGTATTCGCCAATCGCCACGTGTGGTGGGGAAAGCCTCGATCGTGGGCAGCACGGACGATGGCCACCAGCACGCGGTGGTTGTCCACGAACCAGCGGATCGCCTCCCGCTCATCGGCGAACTCACGCCCGGGCCGGAGGACCGGCGCGAGCAACGGTGGAACCCCTGGACGGTGTTTGAACAGAACGCGTTCGGCACTGGTCGCGCAGTTCAGGTACCACTCGATCATCCGAGCTGTCGCCGCACGTCGCTCGACCATTGGCTCATCCGCATCCGCCTGCTCGGCAGCGAACTCATGGAGCAGATCGTGGATGTGGACGCTGCCGGATCGATCGTCCAACAGGTTGGCTTGGATGAGCTCTTCGATGAGGTCCAAGGTGTCCGGACGCGAGTCCCCCGTCATAGCGACGATCACGTCGAGGGATACTTCAGGCAGTGGGTGAAGCCCTAGGAGCCGAAAAAGACGGCAAGCCTTCGGCCGCAACGCGCGGTAGGAGAGCAAAAAGTTGGCACGCAGACTGGAGTGCCCGGCTCCGGCCGACTCTCCCATCGATAGCATGCGGTGTTCTTTCGCGAGGAAGTGGGCGATTTCAGCAAGCGGCGTGCGTGGGCGATCTTCGATGTGCTTGCTGAGGAGTCGAAGAGCCAGCGGGATCCCGGAGCACAGCCCGACGAGACGCGTCAGCGCCTCCGGCTCCACATCACAGCGATCGCCGATGGACTCCCGCAACCAGGCATGGGCCGTCTCGGTGTGCACGGTGGTGACAGCGACTTCCTCAGCCGACCAGTGCACCGCAAGATGGGCGAGACGCCGTCGGCTCGTGATCAGCAGCAAGGAATCCGGCACGAGGTCCAGCAGTGGTGCTATCTGATCTTCGTCGGCGACGTTGTCCAGCAGGATCAGGCTGTGCCGCCCGGTCAATACCGTGGCGAGCTTCGTCCGCTGCATCTCCTCATCGGTGAGCGCCTCGGCATGCGCGTTGAAACCTTGCAGGAGTCGCCGAATGAGTTCTGCGGACTCCATCCGCGGGGCACGGGCGAAGCCGCGCATGTCGACGTAGAGACCACCGTCGAACCGATCCCGCGATCGGTACGCCCAGTGGAGGGCGAGCGCGGTCTTGCCGATTCCCGCAGTGCCGGTGAGCACTACGATCTTCGCGGCTAGGCCGTGATCGGTCATGCGGCTGAGGTCGGCGATGACTCTCTCCCGACCGGCAAGCCTTTCGCGGTCGTGTGGGAACCGCCATACCGGATCTCGGTGCTGCGGCGCGCTGTCCCCTTCTCGTCTCGGCTCAGGGACGAGGGCCTGCTGTCTGTTCATGTAGGCACGGAGGGCGTCGGCCTCGTCCTCCAGCCCGTGCTCGCGCAGGTTCCGCCGGGTGACGAAGTAGTGCAAAGTCGCCTCATCGCGGCGATGCATGGCGTGGAGGGCGTCGACCCGGCGCATCGCAAGCGTCACCTCGAGTTCGTACTCGACCGACAGGTCGTCGAGGTGCAACAGCACTGCCTCCGGCTCGCCGAGTGCTAGCTGACTCTCGGCAAGTCCGTTGATGGCCGGCAACACCAGGTTCTTCCGAACCTTGTGGCGGAATTCTTGTGCAGCTGCGGTGTCCAAGTCGAGGATGGGCGGCTCGTTCGACAGTTCGAGAGCTTCGTGCAGCAGACCTCTCGCACGTTCGTGGTCCCTGTCCCGCAGTGCGGAACGTCCGGCGGCCAGCAGGTCACGTGCCCGGTGGTAATCGATGCGGTCAGCAGGAACGTCGAGCCGGTAGCCGTGGTCGATGTGGCGCAGCTCGTAGGGTGGATCAGTGAGTTCCAGGACTTGACGCAGCCGCGTCACGTAGTTCGTGAGGCTCTTGGACGCTTTCACCGGATCGGCTTCCTGTCCCCACAACCAATCCACCAACGCGGGGACTCGGATCGTCCGGCCAGGCCGCGTCAGCAGAACGCCCAGCAACCCCCTCACCTTCGCGGACTGCCGCCACCCCTGCGGTGCCTCCCCTGCCAAGCGAACCCAGACCGAGCCGCAGATCTTGAAATCCACCAGCGCCCCCTCCCGCTGGTCGAGACCTATCCTCGTGACTCCCAGTGTTCTCAGCACGAGTGGCCGTCACAGCGTCCATTCGCAGTAAATGCGTGCGCCACCCATAGGAAATCAACCATCCTTACAGGGAACTGACAGCGTTCTGCCAGTGTTCCCACCACGCCTTCCGTGATTATTCCACCGGGCACGCCCGAATGATCTACGCGGAGCCGAACACGCCAGCCTCAAGATCCACTCCCCCGCGCTGAGCTGCGGATTTCATCAAATACCCGTCTCGGCTGAAGCCAGACCACCGAACACCGCCACGCACCATTCAGGGGACGAATCCGTTCTCCGGCATTCACGACGTGCCGGATCCTCAGGAAGGCGGCACGTGATGACGAAGTGGATCAACGGTCCGATCGGGATCGGATCGCAACAACGGCGAAGCCGGGGAGATCTTCGGACCGTCCTCGTCATGGTTCCTCACCTGGTGGCGGGAACCCGGTTGATGGACTTCGTGCCGCTGCTCGAGAGCGACCATCGAGTCGAAGTGGTCTTCACCGTGCCGGACGCGATCGCAAGCTGGGACGGAGCAGAGGACTTCGTGCGGGCGCAAGGTTGCTTCGTCCTGCCCTGGCAACAGGCCCTGCAACACCGATTCGACCTGGTTCTCGACGCGAGCAGGAGTGACACGGATCCCGCGAACGGCCCGCTGCTGGTCACCCCGCACGGTGCGGGGGCGCTGCGCTCTCGTCTCCGCCCCCGCAAAGGTGGCGCGGGAGCACTGCCAACGCACGGGCTGGTTCGGGAGGAGCTCATCAAGCACGGCCGGGTCATTCCGTCATCGCTGGTTCTCAGCACCGACGAGGAGCTCGATGCCTTGCGCTCGTCCTGCCCGGAAGCCCTGTCCGCTGCGTTGGTCGCAGGTGACCTGTGCCTGGATCGCATGGACGCGAGCCGGCCGTTTCGCCAGCACTACCGGTACGCGCTCGGCGTTCGCGAAGACCAAATACTCGTCGTGATCAGCTCCACGTGGTCCACCGAGTCGTTGTTCTGCCAACGTCTGGAGATGTACCGACGGGCCGTGGACGAACTGGATCCCGATCGGTACCGGGTGGCGGCGGTAGTGCATCCGAACGTGTGGACCGTGCACGGCAGACGGCAGGTCCGGGCCTGGTTATCGGAGTGCACCGGACGCGGAATGGCGCTCCTGCCGCCGGAAGAAGGTTGGCGCGGTGCGATGGTCGCCGCCGACGCCGTTCTGGGGGACCACGGATCGACCACCCAGTACGCAGCAGCATTCGGAACACCCACCCGGTTGGCGACGTTCCCCGACGACAACGTCCGACGTGGCGGACCGGCCGAAAGCCTCGCCAGGCTGGTGCCCCGCTACGAAGAGGACCGTCCGCTCGCCGAACAGATCGACGAGACCATCGCCACGGCGCGTCCCGAGATCACCGAGAGGATGCGCGCCCTGCTCACCTCCCGCCCCGGGAGAAGCGCACGCATCCTCCGGCAGGAGATGTACCGGCTCCTGGGCTTGACGGAGCCGACACACAACGCACCCCTCGCTCCAGTTCCCCTCCCCAGGCCGGTCCCCGCGGCTTTGAGCATCGCGATTCCGGAGGTGCGCTGATGCTCAGCGATCACATCCGCCGTCGATTCGCGGCGCCGCCCCCCGCTGCTCACTCCTTCACACGACGGTCTCTGCGCTGCACCGAACGTGCTGCAGGAACCCTGTCGGTGAGTTGGCAACGGTACCGTTCGTCGAACTCGGATTTCTCGATGTGCGACCTCTCGGCGGCTTCCGCGCGATGGAGGCCGTGCGCTGACGTCCTCTTGGCGCGTTCAGGACTCGCATCGGCCTTCGACGACGCAGCAGAGCTGCACCAGCGGTTCCCGGCATCCGCCTTAATCGTCACCCGAACCAGCGCGACCACCTGCCTCCTGACCACCCCGATTTCGGCGTTGCACGTGGGTTGTCCACCGCTCGGCCCCTTGTCCGGCTGGTTGTGCGGCATCGTCGCCGGGTATCTGCTGACGTCGAATTCGGACTGTGCCGATCCGGCCTCGCCTCCGGTCCGGGGAGAAGCACGTGGGGGTTCAGCGCTCCGAGGTGCCCGTCCCTTGATTCAGGCGCATTTGGATCGACGCGGCGGAGGGGTGCTGCGATTGGCGGTAGAGCCCCTCGGCGATCTCCAAGTGTTCCCGTGCACTCGCGGCGTCGCCCCCTCTTTCGGCGACCGTGGCGAGTTCGACGTGGACGTCAGCCACGTATGAGGGCGATCCTGAATCGGCCATCCCTTCCAGCGACGCACGCAGCGCGTCCCCTGCTTCTTCCAGCCGTCCTTCCTCGAGCTGAATCCGTCCCAGAACGGTGAGCGCTCGTGCGCGGCCGCGTTGATCGCCGATCTCGGAGAGGAGATCGATCGATTGCCTGAGGTGTTCGACCGCCTCCTCGTACCGGTGGAGATCAGCGAGGACCGCACCGAGGCGTCGCAGCCGCAATGCGATGCTGCGGCGGTTCCCGGCCCCTTCGGCCAGCCGGAGAGCGCGTCGCAGGTATGCGAGCGCCTCGTCGAAGCGCTTCTCGCCGCGAGCGGCCTTGGCGAGCTGTGAAAGCGCGGTGGAGATGCTGTTGGCGTGGCCGGTCTCCTCCGCCAAGGACAACGCGGGCGCGCACACGTCGGCTGCCTCCTCATACCGCCCCAGATCGAGGTAGGCGAATCCGAGCTGGCATCGGACGCGAACCTCCCCGAGCGGAGAACCGACCCGCTCGGCAGCTCCGAGAGCGGCGCGATGGGACTGGATCCAGTCGTCGTACCACTTCCGGTACAAGAAGAAGCTCCACATCACCTCGCACCACTGCCACACCAATTCATCCCATCCGAGCTGCAACCCCGAGTGGAGGACGGCCAGCAGGTTGCTGCGCTCCCGCTCGTACCAGTCCAACGCGGCTTCTGCGGAGGCGAATCCGGCCGAACGGTCCGTCGCCGAACGGTCCGTATCGGACGCGAAAATCGATCCCAGGCGCTCGCGCAACGGGTTCACCGCTCGGTCCGCCTCCGCCGCACGTCCCAGGTACCAGCACATCGCAAGCCGACGGGCCGCATCGCGCTGCTCCGCTGAGTCCTCACGCTCGCCGCATAGCCGAGCGTGCGCACGGATCAAGTCGTGGAAGCGGAAGCGACGAGATTCCTTCTCCACCAGAAGATTCGCCTCCACCAGCTCCCACACCGGATCACGAACGTCGTCAACGTGCGGCCCCACCACAGCTCGAACCAGCTCGGAGGAGAAATCTTCACCCGGGCACACGGACAACGCACGGTAGACGAAGGCGGCCTGCTCGGATACGGCCTCGTAGCTGAGGTCGAACACCGACTCCATTGACACGTCATCGTGCAAGGACAATGCCGAAAATCGATCGTCCACACTACTCAACTGCTCTACGACATCCGATATTGACCAGCCAGGATGGGTTGACATCCGGGCGCCGACGACCACGATCGCCAAGGGAAAACCACTGCACAGGCGCACTAGTTCCAGCGCGATCTCCGGCTCACCGTCCACGCGGTTCTCCCCGATCACTTCCGCGAGTAGCCGCATGCCCGAACTTTCCGCCAGTGGCCCGACGTCCAGGAAGCGAGCACCGTCCAGCGCCAATCCCGCAAGCCGGGCGCTGCTGGTCACCACCACCAACGAGCCGGGTGAGTTCGGCAACAACGCACGCACTTGGGCGGCCGATGTGGCGTTGTCGAGCAACACCTGCAACGAGCGACCCGCGGTCATCGACCGGTACAACCCTATTCGATCGGCGGGCTCGATCGGGATGGATTCGGACGGAACCCCCAGCGAACGCAGAAAACGACCGAGAATCTCACTCGCCGAAACAGGCTCGCCTGACCCGTCAGTGCCGAGTTCCGCGTACAGCTGCCCTTCGGGAAACTCATCCGACCGGGAGTGCATCCAAGACGCGGCCAGTGCGGTCTTACCGATACCTCCTGACCCGCTCAGCGCAGCGACGGTCAACCTCCGATCCCCCCGCGACAGCCAGCCATCGAGCACCCCGAGCTCGTGGTTACGGCCGAGTAGAGGGTCCGGCCCGTACGGGACCTCGTGCGGGAGGGGGACGTCACCGCTCGCCGAAACCGCGTGGAAGTGCACGTTGCCGTGCACGACGCCGGTCTGGACGACCGATCCGCGCACGTCGGCGGACGTGGAATTCCGGACGCCTTGTCGGTCGCCTCGGCCCCGACTCTGGCCCGCTGACTCCTCGGGCATCCCATCCCCCTCGATTTGCAGACGCACCGCCGAACCATTCAAACACCGCGTACATCCCAGCAAAACCGCAACCGAGATGAATTTAGCACTCAACTCACTCACCCGATCGGACCATCCATCGTGGCGAACAAACAACCCCCGGCCACAAATCAATTCCACGAGATACTTTCGAAGACGCCATTCCCCACAATCGATCCGCTAGATGCAGATATCGGCATCAGCCGCGCGCAACCCGTGCCGGACGGGCAAAGCCTCCGGAGGTACGCGATCGCCGAAGGGTTACGGCCAAGAGAGGCAAAGTGGTGATCCGGTAGCGCTCGGCGATCCGACGGGTCTCGACGACGAGTTCGAGCAGCTGGGAACGCAGTACTCGGGAAGGTTCGCGCCTTCGTTCTCCAAGACGAGTGGGACGGCGCGGCGCGCGGCGAGCCACGGCTTCGCCTCCTCGGGGCCGTCGGCGACGACCATTTCGGCGCCCTCCGCGGTGCTGGGCAACGACCCCGACGCCCCGGTCTGGGTGATCGCGGTGTGTCTGTCGCGTTCTTCGCGCAGGGGACGAACACCATCGGCTGTACGCTGGCCTCGGAGATCGCCGCGCTGCGGATGATGGGACTCTCCGGAAGCGTGTTCGGATTCTTCCCGAACCTCGGTGGCGCTACGGTGCCGATCGTGGTCGGCACGATCCTCGACCTCACCGGCTCCTTCAACAGGACGCTGCTGTTCGTCGCCGCGCTGGCCGTGGTGGAGTTGCTGGCCTACCTCGTGCTCATCGACGAGGTGGACCGCCTCGAACCGAGGTCCGCTGTCCGAGCACCGACCGCTCCCGTCCAGGAGTTCCGCTGATGCCCCTTCCCTTCCACCCGTCCGACGGCGATCCGGTGCCGCCCGCGCTGCGCGGGTTCGCCAGCGCGCACGCGCACCTCGTGGAGCTGCGCGAGGGACCGGCCCATCTCGTCGCCCGGCACCGCGATCCGGCCCGCCGGGTCGGCCTGGTCTCCGGCGGCGGTTCCGGGCACGAGCCGTTGCACGCCGGGTTCCTCGGCCGCGGGATGCTCGACGCCGTGGCACCGGGCAGCGTGTTCGCCTCCCCGCACAACAAGCAGGTGCTCGCGGCCAGCCGCGCCGCCGCCGGGCCGGACGGCGTCGTGCACGTGGTGAAGAACTACACCGGGGACCGGATCAACTTCGGCATCGCCGCGGAGCGCCTGCGCCTGGAAGGCGTGCAGGTCCGGCGGGTGCTGGTGGACGACGACCTGGCCACCGAATCGGCCGACACGGCGACCGGGCGGCGCGGCACCGCGGCGACGGTCGTGGTGGAGAAGCTGCTGGGCGCGGCGGCGGACACCGGACTGGGCCTCGACGAGCTCGCCGAGCTGGGCGGGCGGTTCGCCGCGGCCTCGCGCAGCCTCGCGGTCGCGTCCCGCGCGCAGACCTCCGCGCACACCGGGGAACCGTCGTTCGCGCTCGACGCCGGGGAGCTGGAGCACGGCGTCGGCATCCACGGCGAGCGGGCCCGCAAGACCGTCGCCCGGCCGCCGCTGGAGGAACTGGTGGAGAAGCTGCTCGACGAGCTCGTCGCCGGGCTGCCGCCGGGGCCGGACCGGGTGGTCGCGGTGCTCAACGGGCTCGGCGGTACCACCCAGCTGGAGCTCTACGGGCTGCACGACCTGGTGTCCGACGGGCTCGCCCGCCGCGGGCTGGAGGTGTCCGGTGCCCTGGTCGGCACCCTGGTGCCCGCGCTGGACATGGCCGGGTTCTCGGTGACGGTGACCAGGATGGAACCGGACTGGTGGTCCTGGTGGACCGCGCCCGCGATCACGCCCGCCTTCCCGCGCACCTCGGAGGAATCATGATCGAGCAGGAGACGGTGCTGCGCCGGTTCGCCGCCGCGGTGGAGGACGCGCACGCGCAGCTGACCGAGCTGGACCAGCGCAGCGGCGACGGCGACTTCGGTGACAACCTGCGCACCGGGGTGCGCACCGCCGTGGCCCGCTTCGACGCCGACGGCGGTTCCGCGCTGGGCGCGCTCGGCGAGGTGTTCCTGGACGAGGTCGGCGGCACCAGCGGCCCGCTGTTCGGGCTGCTGTTCACCGAGATCGCCCGCGGGCTCGCCGAGTCCGACGACCTCGCCGGGTTCCGCGCCGGGGCCGGTGCGGGGCTGGCCGCGATCCAGCGGGTCGGGGAGGCCGAGGTGGGCTACCGGGCGCTGGTCGACGCGCTCACCCCCGCGGTCGACGCCGCCGAGCAGGGCTTTGCGGCCGCCGCCCGCGGCGCCGCCGCCGGCGCGGAGGGCACCGCGCGGCTGCGGGCCCGGATGGGCCGGGCCAGCTACGTCGGCGAGCGGGCGCTCGGCGAACCGGATCCCGGTGCGCTGGGCATCGCCCTCCTGTTCTGGGCGTTCGCCGCCGCCACCGAGCCGGCGGACGCC
>NZ_JAIUJZ010000141.1:0-31162 GCF_020176775.1 Saccharopolyspora sp. 6M | reverse complement strand
GACATCCACGACAGCCTCCTCCAACTCACCACCTGCCTCATCCAACACCGACGCACCCAAACCTTCTGTTAGCAGTTCTTAGGCGCGCGGCGAAGGTGCGACCCTGCGCGTGGAGAATTCAGCGACATGCGAACAGCGGGGAGAACATGTCGAAGTGGTGAGATGCCGCGGCAATTCGAGTGCCGGGGTGGTCGTGCGGCGATGTGGCCGGCCGTCGGCCGCAGGTCTCGCTGCTGGTGGGCGAGTCGGGTGGGGTCGGCCCGGCTGGTGGGGTTCAGGCGCCGTTCTCGACCAGTGCCTTGAGCCGCGGCAGGGTCTTCTCGATGCCCTCGGCGTTCCAGCGGGGCCACGGTGTGCGCACGAGTAGTCCGCGGACCGGCGAGGTGGTGAGGTCGCAGGTCTCGGTCACCCGCGTGTCGCCGTCGACCTCGTCGAGTTCGTAGCGCCAGCGGTGCTTGCCGGGGTGGCACCACGCGATGCGCCGATCCGCCTCGAACTCGACGACCGTGTTGACGATCCGGTAGTGCACGCCGAACAGCTTCATGGCTGTCTTGAACGTGTCGCCCAGGTTCAGCCGGACCGGGCCCGAGACCGTGTTCTTCACGGTGCCCGAACCGTCGAAATCGGCGTGGCGGTGCGGATTGGCGAGTGCGGAGAACACCGCCGAGGGTGGTGCGGCGATGATGATGTCGCGGGAGATCAGAAGTGGGCGGGGTGCGGAGGGCATTCGGTTCTCCTGGTTCACCTGTTGCGGGCCGAGGCGCTCACATGACAATATATTGTCATGTCCGACAAGCTAGCGAGACGACAACATGTTGTCAAGAGTGGTGATCAAGCATGCGATGCCTACGCCGCACTGGTCGACCAGGTCGGCAGGCTCGCCGACGTCGTCGAGGCGGTCGGCAACGGCATCGCCCGGCCCACCGGTCAGAGCTTGGCGCGTTGGCAGGTCCTGGCTGAGGTCGAGCACGAAGCCGCCCCGGTGGGGGCCATCGCCTGCCGGCTCGGCCACACGCGCCAGGGCGTGCAGCGCGTCGCGGACCTGCTCGTCGAGGACGGCCTCGCTTGCTATCGGCCCAACCCCGCGCACCAGCGGGCCAAGCTGCTCGAAGTCACCCCGACCGGCCGCGCCGCCCTGCACAGGATGCAGGCGGCCTACACCCATCTGGCCCTGCGCACCACCGAAGGCCTCGATCCGGAACGGCTCGACCTCGCACGCGAGACCCTCGGCGAACTACAGCGCCGCCTCGAATCCGAGCTGCCCTGACCTGTCAGCGCCGCGGGCGCGCATGCCGGAGACCGGCGGTTGCGCCGCGTGTACTTCTCAGCCGCCGAATACCACCCCGATGTCCGCCGCCGCGTAGTTGGCGGCGTAGGAGCTCTGCGGGCGGGGCCGGGTGTGGTGCTCCTGGAGCTCGTCGAACATGTCCTCCACCCGAACGGTCAGGTAGCGGCCCGTGCTCTCGACGCTGGCCTCCCGCAGGACGGCCTGGACGTCGGGAAGGGCATCTCCGGGGCGTCGGCCATCCGGGTCGACGCCGTGTGCCGCACGTCGTGCAGAGGTTCGTGCCCAGATTTTCGTTGGCCCGCTGGAGAATTCGCCGCATCGCCCGATACGACACCGGCCGCGCCTCGTCCGCCACAACGGCTCGTCAGGGTCGGGTATCCCATCCGCCGTCCAGGTAGCGCGGCAGGTACCGGATCGCCTCCGGTGATACGGGGACTCTTGAGGCAGCGGGTGCCCGTGGGTGCCACGTACACCCGAGCCCCGGCCAAGAGGCCGCCCGATCGGCGGCGCTGGTGTTGAACCGGGTCACCGGGCGGAATTTCGCGCGGCTGGTCACCTCCGACGAACCCGGCGCGCTGCGCACCCTGCAGCTCGCCGCTCAGGAGAACCGGTCCTGCGGGATCGTCGCCGTCCGGATGATCACCGAAGGGTTCGACTGCCCGCAGGTCTCCACCATCGCCTACGCCACCAACGTCACCGCACCGCTGTTCATCTCGCAGATGATGGCCCGCGCCATGCGCCTCACCACGACCGAACGCGAACGCAAGGCTCCGTTGCCTGCGAACATCCTCGTCCCGGACCACCCGGTGCTGCGCGAGGCCTTCGTGGCAGCACTGGCGAACACGATCCCGCCGACCGACGACCAGGAGAGCACCGAATTCGTGCCGAAGGACCTCGCGACACCGAGCAGCCCGCGCTACGAACTGCTCGGCCTCGATGCGCCCTGGTTCAGCTCGGCGACGGCGCTCGAACAACCCGGCAGGCCGGTGACCCCGCGGGAAGTCGAAGTCGCCACGTCTATCTGCGAAATTCGGTACATCCCGGTCGTGTGGGCGCCCAGAATGGCCCTCGGGTTCCGGGATTGGAACGGATGACGCCATCCGGCACGTAGCGGACCGAGCGCGACCCGGCCGGGACGTCGGGGCGCGCTCGGCTGGGGCGAGCGGTCCGGTTCGGTCTCGGCCAGGCGTAGCCGCTCGCGTCGAGTTCGCGCAGCTCATGAGCGAGATCGGCATGCGGTAAGATCGAACAACCGTTTCCTCGCGATCTCCGAACGGAACCGCTCGCGACGATCTTTGAAAACCCAGGTCAGAACACCCTTACTGCCGGGTCCCTGTCACCGGCTCTCCGAGCCGGTCCTCATTGCGGCAGGCGTCGGCCCGAGGTGAGCCGCAGCCGCAGCCGCATCCGCTGTCACCGGCTCTTCGAGCCGGTCCTCATTGCGGCCTGCCAGGTGAAATTGAGTAGGGCGCGGATCGCCGCGGTCTGTCACCGGCTCCCCGAGCCCGTCCCCATCGCGGCATGCACTCGTACCGCAGGAGGACGTACGCCTCCTGCGCCGCCTGTCGCCGGCTTCTTCGAGCCGGTCCTCATTTCGCGGCTCCAACAAGGCGACAGTTGAGCCACTGGGAAGCACCTGCATCTGAGCGCGACCCAGCTAGTGTCGAGCGCTGAAGCTCGGCGGTGGCTTCGGGATGGAGGCGGGCGGCCGCGGTTTCGGTGGAGAGGTTCCACAGGCGGAATTCCGGGTCTGGGGTGCCGAACGCGAGAAGTCCCCGGCGGGCCAGGTCGACGGCGATCTCCGCTGCGCGCGCAGCCCTTCTGGAGCGGCGACGGTAGCGAGGACCAGGAGCTGACCGATGGCGGTGATGTCGATGTAGTCGAGATCGCCGTCCGTGACGACGTCGGCGATCAGCTCGTCGCTGATCAACGTTTTCTTCTCGTTCCTACCCTTCGTAGTTGTGCGTTCTGAACCAGCGGACGTCTCCCGGAAAGAACCGGCCCGTTTCCTGGAGCACGTGATGCGCTCCTTCCCGGATCCTGTGTGCAGCTGCGTCCTTGTCGACAGCCCAAGGGATGAACTCGTGGTCGACCATGTCACCAGGAATGATCACGCCGTCCTTCGCCGGCTGAACGGTCACGTCGATGGTCCGCTCAGCGAGCCCTCCGGGGATGCTCCCTGCTGCTGCGGGTGACGCTCTCCGATGTGCGTGTCGGCCCCGCGCACGTGGGGATGCTTCCCGCGACGGCGCGCCCGGCATGGTCCTCAACGCCGCCGTGCTGTGGATTACCCGCTACCTGGACGCCGCCGCCGAGGGGCGCGTGCATTGCCCGCTCGGGGGCGCGAGCGCGTGAGGGCCTCGCCCGCCTCTTCCCGCTGTGCCACGCGAACCGCAACGTGCTCGGCCGCTACGGCTTCTGCGCTTCCACCTCGGCCGACGGCGGCCTGCGCCCGCTGCGTGCCCGGACGCGTCCGAACCGGACGAGGACGACGACACTCGCGTGGGCTGGCGTCCCCGTCCAGCGTCCAGAAGCGGTCCTTCCTGCCCGGCCTGGCACTCTCGCGGTCGGGAGCGGCATCCCTAGGCGCTGCGGGGTGCTTCTCGCAGTACGGGCCACTCGCACACAGCGGTGCGGGCCGGCTGATCAGCGTTCCATCATGCGCAGGCCGGCTTCGGTGTGGGTGTCGCCGGCGGCCGGCGGGAGGCTGGAGAGCGTGGCCAGGACATCGGCGGGCAGCTGGAGGCTGTCGGCGGCGGTGTTCTCCTCGACGCGGGCCACGCGCTTGGTGCCGGGGATGGGGGCGATGTCGTCGCCCTGGGCGAGCAGCCAGGCGATCGCGACCTGCGCGGGCGTGGTTCCTGCCTCGGAGGCGATGGTCTGGACTTCATCGGCGAGGGCCAGGTTGCGCCGGAAGTTCTCACCGGTGAAGCGGGGGTTGCCGCGGCGGAAGTCGCCTTCGTCGAAGTCGTTCTCGTTGCGGACGGTTCCGGTGAGGAAGCCGTGTCCCAGCGGGGAGAACGGCACCAGGCCGATGCCCAGCTCCCGCAGGACCGGCAGGACGCGGTCCTCGATGCCGCGGGTCCACAGCGAGTACTCGGATTGCACGGCGGTGACGGGGTGGACGGCGTGGGCGCGTCGGATGGTGTCCGGGCCGGCCTCGGACAGGCCGATGTGGCGGATCTTGCCCTCGGCGACGAGTTCCGCCAGGGTGCCGACGGTTTCCTCGATCGGGGTGTTCGGGTCGACGCGGTGCTGGTAGTACAGGTCGATGTGGTCGGTGCCCAACCGCTTCAGCGACCCTTCGACGGCGGTCCGGATGTTGGCCGGGCTGGAGTCCACCGTCCACGCACCGGCTCCGGAGTGAGAGACGAGACCGAACTTGGTGGCCAGGACGACCTGCTCCCGGTGGCCTTTGAGGGCCTGGCCGAGGAGGTCCTCGTTGATGTAGGGACCGTAGATCTCGGCGGTGTCGATGAGGGTGACGCCGAGGTCGATGGCCCGGTGCACGGTGCGGATGGACTCCGCATCATCGGTCCCGGCGCCGGTCAGGCCGTGGGACATGCCCATCGCACCCAGACCGATCCGTGCGACGTCGAGGTCTCCCAGCTTGATGTGCTTCATGATGTCGTGCTTCTCCTGACGAATAGGGTTCGGTCGGTTCGGCGCGACCGGCCCGGCGGTGTTGGCGAGCCCGGACGCCGTCCTACATCACGGTGCCTTCGCGCAGCCGTTGGCGCAGTTCAGGGGCTGCGTGCGCTCAGTTGTAGAGCGGGGCGAGGTCGGCGTAGACCTGGGAGACGCTCACCAGGTCGCCGTCGAAGACCAGGACGTTGCAGACGGGCAGGGTGACCGCCTTGCCGTCCTTGCGGTGGTACTCGATGTCGAACTGCACGGTGACGGTGTCGCCGCTCTCGTGCATCGCGAGGATGTGGTGGCTGACGCCCTCGATCGTGTCCCAGAAAGCCATCGTCGCCTTCTTCACGTTCTCCCGTCCGATGACGGGCTCGGTGTTCGCGAAGACGGATTTCACGTCGGGCGTGAGGTGCGCGACGAAGGCGTCGGCGTCGTGGCGGTCCGCGGCGGCGACGAGCGAAGCGATGTCGCGGGTCATGGCGTACTCCATCCTTACGTTCTCAGGTGGCCCGGCAGGGCCGGATGTGTTCTGGGGTGCTCGTTCAGGCTTCCGTCCGGCGCGCGCGATAGGCAGGCCGGGATCTGCCGGGGAGCGGTTAGCGGGGGGGGGGGGTACGCCAGGGCCCCCGTAAACGGGTGTGGACCGGTTCCCGCGGCCCCACACGGGCCCCACGGCGCCCGCCCGGGGGGGGGGGGGGGGCGGGGGGGGGGCGGGGGGGGGGGGCGCGCGACAGGGCCCCCTTCAACGGGTGTGTCACGGTGACGGCGGCGCAACACTGGACGCATGGCATCCGAGCAGCACAGCAGCGGTGACGAGCTGGGGCGCTTCCTGCGCGCCCGCCGCACCCAGACCAGCCCGCAGAGCGCGGGTCTGTCCCCTGGCCCCGGCGTGCGCCGCACTCCCGGGCTGCGCCGCGAGGAGCTGGCCACCCTGGCCGGGGTGAGCATCGACTACTACACACGTCTGGAGCGCGGCAAGGAGACGCGTCCCAGCCCCGCTGTCATCGATTCCCTGGCTCGGGCCCTGCACTTGGACGAGGCCGAGCATCAGCACCTGCGTGCCCTGGCGGTACGTGCCGCCCGCTACGTGCCCGAGCCGGCGCCCGCTCCCAGTCGTAGCGTGCGTCCGCACGTGAAACTGATGCTGGAGGCGCTGCGTCCGAACCCGGCCTACGTCCTCAGCCGCAGTATGGACGTCCTGGCTCACAACCCTGGTGGGCTCGCCCTCTACCCGGGTCTGGCCGAGTGGCCCGCCAAGCAGCGCAACCTGGCCCGCTACCTGTTCCTGCATCCGTCCGGACGGGAGATCTTCCCCGACTGGGACGACCAGATCCGCGGGTGCGTCGCCCGCCTGCGGGCCCTGGCCGGCACCGACCCCGACGCCCCGGACCTGGCCCAGCTCGTGGGCGAGCTCCTGCTCAAGAGCGAGGACTTCGCCAGGCTGTGGGAGCGCTACGAAGTCACTGGCCGCAAGAACCCGTCCAAGACCTTCCGGCATCCCCAGGTCGGCACCGTCACCCTCTCCTTCCAAGGCATGGCCCTCGAGGGCAGTCCCGGACACCGCATGGCCGTCTACACCGCCTAGCCCGGCACCCCCGACCACGACGCCGTGCTCCTGCTCGACATGACCGCACACGGCTCGCCCGACTCCTCGCGCGAAGGCACTACGCGTCAGCAGAGCTGACCGGCCTCCTTCCGCCCCTCGCCACCGGCTGCGCACCGGGCTCGTCACCCACGTGCGGACTCCTTGGACGGCGCTCGCCTGCCGCGAGCCGTGACGCGGCCCTGCCGCCGCACCGGAACGGCACGCCCGCCTGCCCTCACCAGTGGTGCCACAGCACCACCTGCCCAGAAAGGACCTCTCGTGACAGGGTCGACCACGCCCTCCACGCCCCACCGCCGGATGACCCCGGCCCGCACGCTCATCTTCGCGATCGTCGCCGGCATGGCCGTCGGCAACCTCTACTGGGCCCAGCCCCTGATCGAGGTCATCGCCTCGTCCCTCGGCGTCTCGTCATCGAGCGCCGCCACGCTGGTCACCGTCACCCAGGTCGGATACGCGCTCGGCATCTTCCTCATCGTGCCGCTCGGCGACGTCCTCAACCGGCGCCGCCTCATACCGCTCATCCTCGCCGTGTCCGCCGCGACACTCCTCAGCGCTGCGCTGGCGCCCTCGTTCGGGGCGCTTCTCACGGCCCTCGGCGGGGTCGGACTGACCACCGTCGGCGCGCAGCTGCTGACCCCGCTGGCCAGTGAGCTGGCCGAGCCCGAGCGACGCGGCCGGGTGGTCGGTGCGGTCGCTTCCGGCTCCTTGATCGGCATCCTGCTCTCCCGCACGATCAGCGGCTTCGTCGCTGACCTGTTCGGCTGGCGGGCGATCTACGGGATGGCCGCTGCGGTGACCCTCGTTCTCGCCGCCGTGCTCCGCACCGTCATCCCGTCCCTCGAACCCCGCGAACCCGTTCCTTATCCGCGTCTTCTGGGCTCGGTGTTCACCGCGATGTCCCAGCATCGCGCGGTCGGTCCGACCCTGGCGATCTGCGCCGCGAGCTTCGCCGTGTTCTCCATGTTCTGGACGTCTCTGACCTACCTGCTGACCGCACCGCCGTTCTCGTTCTCCGTCAGCCGGATCGGCCTGCTCGGCCTGGCCGGCTTGGCCGGAGCCCTCGCCGCACGTCGCGCCGGCGCCCTGCACGACCGCGGCTGGTCCGTACCGGCCACCGGAATCGCCCTGACTCTGCTGGGCCTGTCCCTGACAGCCGCCTGGGCGGGCAGCGGTTCCATCGTGGCCCTGATCGTGGTCGTCATCGCGCTCGACATCGCCGCCCAGTCCATCGTCGTCCTCGGGCAGACCCGGCTGTTCGCGCTGCCCGGATCAGCGCGCAGCAGGCTCAATACGGCCTTCGTCGTCAGCAACTTCCTCGGCGGAGCGCTCGGATCGGCGGTCGCCGGTCCGCTGTGGACCGCGGGCGGCTGGGCCGCGGTCATGACCGCTTCCCTGGTCATCATGGTGGCCGGACTCACCGTGTGGGCCGTGGGACGCCGCCGACTCGCGGAGACCGACCCCGAGCCGGACAGTCCAGTCGGGGCATCGACCGCGGCCGGTTGACGTCCGCGCCCGCTGACGAGGAGGAGCACCATGAGCACGAAGATCGTCCAACGCGCCTTCGGCGGACCAGAGTCCCTCGAGCTCGTCGACGTGCCGGCGCCGACCGCGGCCGACCTGGGACCGGGCGACGTGCTCGTCGCCGTCGCCGCGGCCGGGGTCAACCCCATCGATGTCATGACCCGTGAGGGCGGCGGCATGGCCGCGGCCGGGATCATCGAGCTGCCGTTCACGCCCGGCTGGGACGTCGCTGGCACCGTCGCGGCGGTCGGCGCCGACGTGACGGGCCTCGAGCTCGGCCAGCGCGTCCTCGGGCTGGCGCGGTTCCCGCGCGAAGGCGGCGCGTACGCCGAGCACGCGGTCGTCCCCGCCGACGACCTCGTGCCGGCGCCGGAGAACCTCGCCGACGAGCAGGCCGGGGCGCTGCCGATGGCGGCGATGACCGCCTGGCAGGCCTTCGCCGACACGACCTCGGTCGGGCCGGGCCAGCGCGTGCACATCACCGGTGCCGGAGGAGGCGTCGGCCACCTCGCCGTCCAGATCGCCCACCGACTCGGCGGGCACGTCGTCGCCGTCGCCAGCGAGGGCAAGCACGACTGGCTGAAGAGCCTCGGCGCGGACGAGACGGTCGACTACCGCGACCCCGAGGCCATGGCAGTCCTGGTGGGCACCGCCGACGTCGCGCTCAGCCTCGCCGCCGGCTCCCGCGCGACGGCGCTGCGGGCGGTGCGCCCCGGTGGGACGCTCGTCGCCCTCGGCGGCGGGGCCGGCGACCTCGAGGCGGAGGCCGGGCAGGCCGGCGTCCGGTTCGCCGCGACCCACGTCCGCACCCAGCGGGGGTGGCTCGAGAGCGTCGTCGACCTGGCCGCGAAGGGCGAGTTGGTGCCGACCGTTTCAGCAGCCTTCGCCCTCGCCGAAGCAGCCGACGCGCACCGCGCGGTCGAGTCGGGCCACAGCACCGGCAAGGTCGTCCTGCTCACCACGCCCCAGCACTGACCACGCACGAGTCGTCGTTGCCTCGCTGAGGTGTCGCGGTGACCGGCCTGACACGCGTCAGCGAGGTGGCCCTCGCCGCGCTCTGCTCTGCAAGCTG
Organism: Saccharopolyspora sp. 6M; assembly: GCF_020176775.1. NCBI lineage: Bacteria > Bacillati > Actinomycetota > Actinomycetes > Pseudonocardiales > Pseudonocardiaceae > Saccharopolyspora > Saccharopolyspora sp. 6M. The sequence continues at coordinate 22,039 of NZ_JAIUJZ010000141.1, read as the reverse complement.
CGTGCGGACTCTTCCGGCGAGTACTCCAGCACGCGGACCGGCGTTCAGCACGCTGCGCGAACGACCTGATGGCCATCGGCGCCTGCGGTCGGTGGTCGTGAAGATCGTGGTGGGGGACGAACTCGCCGCAGCGGACGAGCGTCACCGCGACCGGGAAGTGGCGCGTCAAATGAGCGTTGCAGCGCAGGAACCGTCGCGCCCGGTTCAAGCACCGTGCAGCAAGACTGGGAACTCCCGCAAGTCGTTCTGGGTGAGCACGGGCTGGTTCCGCACCTGCTCCGCGGGCACAGCCGCGCGCATCAAGGGGAATCGTGCGAACAGCGCGGGAAGCGCGATACCGGCCTCCATTCGGGACAGTCCTGCTCCTCCGGGGCAGATGTGCGGCCCGTGGCCGAAGGTCATGTGCCTGGCCGTTCCGGTGCGGTCGATGCGGAACTCGTCCGCGTCCGGTCCGTGATGTCCGTCGTCCCGGCCGATCGCCCGGTAGGACATCACGACACCATCGCCTTCGCGGATCACCTCGCCGCCCACTTCGATGTCCGCGGTGGCGAATCGCATCAGCAGGTGCGAGATCGGCGTGTCCCAGCGCAGGGTCTCCTCGATGGCCGCATCCCAGCCGACTTCGCCCGCCAGCACCAGGCGCAACTGATCGGGGTGGGCGAGCAGTGCCCGCACCGCGTTGAGGATCAAGCTGATCGTGGTCTCGTGCCCCGCGGCCACCATCGCTTTGAGGTTGCCGAGAACTTCCTGTTCGGTGAGCGGTTCGCCGCCCTCCTCCGTCACGATCAGCGCGCTGGTGAGGTCACCGGACGGCTCGGCGGCGCGCGCCCGGACCAGCTCGAGGAAGATGTCGTCGAGTTCGGCGATGACCGCCAGCCGTTCCTCCTGCGGCGTCAGCATCGAGAAGAACGCCTTGTAGAGCGCGTGCAGCCGGGGGCGTAGCTCTGCGGGTACCCCGACAGCGCGCTGATCACCGCCATCGGTAGTGGCTGCGCGAACAGCTCTTTGATGTCGACCGGTTCGTGCGAGTCTCGGGCGGAGAGCTCGTCGAGCAGTTCGCCGACGACGTTAGTGATCAACGGCCGGATGTTCTCCAGACGCCGCGGTGTGACCGCCTGCGCGGTTTTCGCGCGGAGTCGCCGGTGTTCGTCCCCGTCCACTGTGAACATCGAGTGACCGGCGTCGATCATGCCGATCAGCGGCCAGGCGCGGGTGACCGCACCGGTGCGCCACAGCCTCCACCGCCCGATGTCCTTGACCAGCCGCGAGTCGGTGAGCAGCCGCTTGGCTTCGGCATGCCGGACGACCGACCACGCGGGCACACCGAGCAGCTCGACTCGCACGAGCGGGCCTGCCGCGCGCAACCTACGCGTCTCGGCGTCGAGATCGCGTACCAACGGATCGATCACGATCGGATCGGTACTGCTCGTCGGTTCATCGAACGGGTCTGACGCGGAAGATCTCATGGCGCCCCCTCGGGCACCGGACCCGCGCGGAAGCCGAATGCGTGGCCATACGACCGCGTTCACCGTAGCGCCGGACGCATCTGCGCGAGTGCGTTTCGCGGTATTCGGCAGCAGTTCGGACGCCTCCGGGGCGAGGTGGGATCAAAGGATGGTCGCACAACGCTACTGGGGGGGAGCGGTCGATCTCTTCCTCGTCGAGCATGAGCCACTTGAAGAACTGGTGCAGGCATTTCTGCTTGTTCACCGCGGTCGAGGCCGGGCGGGTTTCGATGATCCCGGCTTGGAAGGCTTCGATGTCGGCCGTGGTGTTCTCGGCGGCGTCGTCGGCGTCGGGGGAGTGCTCGGCGACGTAGCGGGCGAGCTGGGTGGCGGCCGGCAGGTAGTTGTGGCGGGTGGTCTCCGGGTGGTTGCCGGAGCGCGGTGCGCGGTCCCAGTCGCCGCGCTCACGCTCCGCGGTAGGGCTCGTGCGGGTGCGAGCCCGGGTGCGGGTGGAAGCGGGCGATCTCCGGCGGGTGCACGACGAACGGGCGCATCATGCCTTCGTCCTCGTGGTCGAGGATGTGGCAGTGGTACATGAACTGGCCGGTGGACGCACCGAACCGCGCCAGCACGCTGACCCACTCCCCACCGCCGACGACGGTGGTGTCCTTGCGCCCGCGCTCGAAGTCCTCCAGCGGAACGTCGGTGAACCCGTCGGCCGGGGACCGGGTTCCGCCGAGCGCCACGTCGAAGTCGGCGGTGAAGCGGCGACGCGCCTGGATCCGGAACTGCACCAGGTGGACGTGCATCGGGTGCGGCGGCCCGCCGAAGCTGATGAAGTTCCACTCGACGACGGCATCATGCGCGATGAAGACGCTGACCGTGTCGTCGAACAGCGACGCGACCTGCCGGAAGGTGCGGGTTCGCCCGGTCCGCGGATCGGTCACCTGCACCACTCCCGCGGCGGGCAGCGGTGGCACCTCGTGCGCGGCGAGCTCGCGCAGTTCCCACAGCTGCGGGTGCGCCTCGCCGCCGGTGCCGGGCGGCACGAGCCCGACCCACACCTGGTCGTGCTCCCCGGGCAGGTGTGCGATGCGCTCCGGTCCCGCGGAGAACACGTCGGGCAGCCGCGAGGTGTCCTGCGCCCGCCCGCCGCGCACCCGGAACTGCATGACGCCCGGTTCGAGCGGGGCGTCGGCGGCGGTGTTGGTCAGCCGCAACCGCCCCCGCACCCGCCCGAAGTCCACGACGAGGTCGGCGCGTTCGGCGGGAGCCAGCACGAGCCCGTCCGCGGGCAGCGGGACCGGCCGGGGCAGCAGCCCGCCGTCGGTGCCGATCTGGCGCACCACGGCGTTCTCCGACGCGCCGTCGGCGTCGATCAGGTTCAGCCGGTAGAACCGGGCGTTCGAGGTGTTGACCACGCGGAACCGGTAGGCGGCCGCGTCGACCTCCAGGTGCGGCCAGATCATCCCGTTCACCAGGGTGAACGGGCCGGTGAACGGGATCATCGCGGTACCGATCGCAGGCACCTTGAACAACAGCCGCCCGGTGAGCTCGCCCGCGGCGTCGGTGTCCAGGTTCCGGTCGCAGATCAGCAGCGGGACCTCCCGCTCCCCGTCCGGCAGCCCCAGCGCCCGCTCCCGGTCGTCGCGGAGGAGGTACGCGCCGAACAGTCCGGCGTGACGTTCCAGCGCGTGACGGCCATCGCGTGGTCGTGGTACCAGAGCGCCGCGGCGGCCTGCCGGTTCGGGTGTTCGGTGAGCTGGGAGTGCCCGCGCAGCACGGCGTTGTGCGCCCACCCGTCGCTGCCCGCGTTCGCGTCGGCGCCGTGCAGGTGCGTCACCAGCCAGGCGGGCAGTTCGGCGACGCCGTCGACGAACGCGGCGCCGTCCGCGGGACTGCCGTCCGGATTCCGCGGGTAGCCGGGCCGGTTCGCGGGCAGTTCCTCCGGCGGGGTGCCCGCTGGTGGCTGCGGCACCCGCACGGCGGTGAGCGGCATCGTCCCGGTGATCTCGTTGGTCCACGCCACGCGCAGCATCCGGTCCCGCCGCACCTCGATCGTCGGGCCGGGGAAGTGCCCGTCGTAGGTCCACAGCACCGTTTCCGGCAGTTCGCCGTGCAACCGGGCGCGGGCGGTGATCGCCCGGATCGTCAGGTCCGCGTCGCAGCCGTGCGCGGTCGGCCGCAGCACCGGGGGAACCGGCAGCGGGTCCAGGAACTTCGTCAGCCCGAACGTCGGGCCGCGGAATTCGGCCACCGACGGCCGCGTCGAGATCTCCACCATGGTTCCCCCTGGTCCAGTGCGGGAACCGCGGCGCCTCCCCGAGATCCCCGTTCCCGCGCGGCTGATCGCGAATTCCGCGCTCCCCTGGAACGGCGATCCCACGCCGCGGCCCGCGGGCGGCCCCGGAAACCGCCCGCAGGTGCTCAGTGGACCGGAGGATTCCGTTGGCGCACAAGGCATCGGGACCGATGATCACCCGCTAGCGGCAAGGTGATCACTCGAACGGGAGCCGCCAGCCCGAATCCTCCGCCGCGCCACGGGTTCCGGCCGGGACGATCTCCGGGATCTCGGTCCCGTCACGGCATCAGCCGGGACAACCGCCGGTACGAGTCGAGCAGCGCCTCCTCGTCGTAGCCGCTGGTCGTGATCAGCAGCTCGTCCGCCCCCACGTCGTCCAGCGCGGACTGCAACTGGTCGGCGACCTCCGCCTCGGTGCCGTGCACGTGACCGCGCATCGCCCGTTCGAACTGCTCGGCCTCCCGCCGGTCCAAGTCCCGGGCCAGCACGTCCTCCGCGGGCTCCAGCGGCGGGAAGACGCCGTGCACGCGGGAGCTCGCCGTCGCCCACGCCTCCGGCACCAGCAACCGCCGCGCCCGCTCGGTCGTGGCGGCGACCGCGACGGAACGGGACAGCACCACGTGCGGGCGCCGCGACCACGGTGACGGCCGGAAGCGCTCGCGGTAGCCGCGGACCGCGCGCCGCAGCGCCTCGTCGCCGCGCACCGCCGCGATCACCAGCGGCAACCCGGCGGCGGCCGCGTGCTCGGCGCCCGCGCCGGTGGCCAGCACGAACACCGGCAGGCGCAGCCCGGTCGCGGGCATCGCGCGCACCGCCGCCTCCGGGCCGCCGGTGAAGTGGCCGAGCAGTTCGTCGAGCTGCTCGGCGAACCGGTCCGCGGACTCGCGGCCGTGGCCGAGGGCTTCGCGGACCGCGGCGGTGAACCCGACCGAGCGCCCCACGCCGAGGTCGATGCGCCCCGGGTGCAGCGACTCGAGCACGCCGAACTGCTCGGCGACGACCAGCGGCCGGTGGTTCGGCAACATCACCCCACCGGTGCCCACCCGGATGTGCGAGGTCGCCGCGGCCACTGCCGCGGCGAGCACCGCGGGCGCGGAACCGGCCACGCCGGGCACCCCGTGGTGCTCGGCCACCCAGAACCGGTGGTAGCCCAGCCGCTCGGCCTCGGTCGCGAACCGGACGGTGCGGCGCAGGGATTCCGCCGGGCTCCGTCCGCGGAGCACGAGCGAGCGGTCCAGCACGGAGAAGCGCAGCGGGGTCGTCACACCACTCCCAACACCGCCGCGCACGAGCTCGATTCCGCACCGGACCGGTCCCGTGGCCGATCCCACGTCCACCGAATGGGACTCGCTTCCCGCTAGTTGGGCAGCGAGGGTTACCCTGCGTGTGCTCACTTCTGGTCTGAACGTGTGAACAGGGAGGTTCCGGACCATGGCGGTCGGCCACGTTCCCGGTGACGTCGCGGATGGCACCGCGCCGCGCAATTCCACTCGCCAAGTCGTGGTGGCCAGCCTCGTCGGGACCTCGATCGAGTTCTACGACTTCTACGTCTACGCCACCGCCGCCGTGCTGGTGTTCCCCAAGCTGTTCTTCCCCGCGGGCGACCCCACCGCGGCGACGCTGCAGTCGCTGGCCACCTTCGCCATCGCCTTCATCGCCCGCCCGGTCGGCTCCGCGCTGTTCGGGCACTTCGGCGACCGCATCGGCCGCAAGTCCACGCTCGTCGCCTCGCTGCTGACGATGGGCGTCTCGACCGTCGTCATCGGGCTGCTGCCCGGCTACGCCTCCATCGGCGTCGCCGCCCCGCTGCTGCTGGCGCTGTGCCGGTTCGGCCAGGGCCTCGGCCTCGGCGGCGAGTGGGGTGGCGCGGCGCTGCTGGCCACCGAGAACGCTCCCGCGCGCAAGCGGGCCTTCTTCGGGACCTTCCCACAGCTGGGCGCCCCCATCGGCTTCTTCGTCGCGAACGGCCTGTTCCTGCTGCTGTCCGAGACGATGGACGACGCCACGTTCCTCGCCTGGGGCTGGCGGGTGCCGTTCCTGGCCTCCGCGATCCTCGTCGTCGTCGGGCTGTGGGTGCGGCTGAGCCTGCACGAGACGCCCGCGTTCGCGAAGGTCGTCGAATCCGGTGCGCGCGCCAAGGTGCCGTTCGTGCAGGTGTTCCGCACCGGGCTGAAGGGCCTGGTGCTGGGCACGTTCATCATGCTGGCGACCTACGTGCTGTTCTACCTGATGACCGTGTTCACCCTGTCCTACGGGACTTCGGAGGCCGGGCTCGGCTACAGCCGTTCCGAGTTCCTGGTGTTCCTGCTGATCGGCGTCGTGTTCTTCGGACTGACGGTGCCGGTGGCCGGTCTGCTGGCCGACAAGTTCGGCCGCCGCCCCACGCTGCTGATCATCACCGCCGCGATCATCGCGTTCGGACTGCTGATGGGCCCGTGGTTCGGCGCGGGTTCGCTGCCCGCGGTGCTGAGCTTCCTCGTCGTCGGGCTCGGGTTGATGGGCCTGACGTTCGGCCCGATGGGCGCGGTGCTGCCCGAGCTGTTCCCGACCGCGGTGCGGTACACGGGGGCGTCGGTGTCCTACAACCTGGCGAGCCTGCTCGGCGCGTCCGTGGCGCCGTACATCGCGACGTGGCTGGCCGGCTCCTACGGCGTCGGCTGGGTCGGGGTGTACCTGGCGGCGATGGGTGCGCTGACGTTCATCGCGCTGCTGCTGAGCCGGGAGACGCGGGACGCCGCGCTGGACTGACCGAGCTCGTCGTGGGGGGCCCTCCGCACCGGAGGGGCCGTCGGTCGTTCAGCCGATTTCCGCCGCACCGATCCGGCTTTCCGGCCGAGGCGTCCCGGCCCCAAGTCCGATCCAGCACCCACCACCACCGCCCTAGCCTCGAACCCGGCCGGCCGATCTCCGGCGGCACGAGGATTCGAGGTGAGCGCAGTGACCCACGTGGACGTTCCCGCCCAGGACGGCGGCATCCGCCTGTCGGACGCCGACCGGGCGGAGGGCATGCGGCTGCTCAACGAGCAGGTCGCGGCGGGATGCCTCACGTCCGAGGAGTTCGCCGATTGCGCCATCCAGCTGGAACAGGCCCGCACCCGCGCCGAACTGCTCGCGCCGTTCCGCGACCTCCCGCAGCCGCACCCCCGCTTCGACGACACCGTCCCGGCGGAGCGCCCCACGGCGGTCCCCGCGGCCGAGCCGGCCCGCCCGGCCCCGCACCTGCGCTACCTGATCACCGCCGTCGTGGCCCCCTGCGCGATCGTCGGCACGCTCACGGGACTGGAGTCGGCCGCGTCCGAACCGTCGCGGCTGCTGCAGGCCTCGCTCGTCGTGGCCGGGCTGTACCTCGTGCAGCTCGTCGCCGGGTACCTCTCGGCGCGCTGACCCGATCAGTCCAGGCCGAGCGCGCGCAGCAGCCGGGGCACGAACTCGGCCTGCGCCGCCACCAACTTCCGCTGCGCCGCGTCCGGGTCGAACCACTCCGCCCGGTCGACCTCCGGGAAGGTCGTGGTCCGACCGGAACGCGGCGGCCACGGCAGCTCGACCTCGTTGCTGCGCAGCTCCGCCACGTCGAAGTCACCGGCCGCGGCCCACGCGGTCACGACCTTGCCGCCCTTCTGCCGGACCTCCCCGAGCTCCACCAGCGCGCTGGTGTCCGGCCGGAACCCGGTCTCCTCCTCGAACTCCCGCAGCGCGGCCGCCAGCGGTTCCTCGCCGGAGTCGTACTCGCCCTTGGGCAGCGACCAGGCGCCTGAGTCCTTGTTCCGCCAGAACGGGCCGCCCGGGTGCACCAGCAGCACCTCCGGGGAACCCGCCCGCATCCGGTGCAGCAGGATGCCCGCGCTGCGCTTCGCCATCCGGCGACCGTACCGCCGAGCGCGCACGCTGGGGACGTGGAGCGGGTGGTGCTGCACGTGGACCTCGACCAGTTCATCGTCGCCGTGGAACTGCTGCGGCGCCCCGAACTGCGCGGCCGGCCCGTCCTCGTCGGCGGTACCGGAGACCCCACCCGCCGCGGCGTCGTCGCCGGATCCTCCTACGAAGCACGGGAATCGGGCGTCCGATCCGGCACCCCGCTGCGCACCGCCGCGAAGCGCTGCCCCGGCGCGGTGTTCCTGCCGCTGGACGCCGACGCCTACCGCGCGGCGTCCGAGACCTACTACGCGGCGCTGCGCGAACGCTCCGACACCGTGGAGGAAGCGGGCTGGGACGAGGCGTACCTGCTGCTCGACACCGACGACGCGACCCGCACCGCCGCCGAACTGCGCGCCCACGTGCACGCGCGCACCGGTCTGAGCTGCTCGGTGGGCATCGGCGACAACAAGCTCCGCGCCAAGACCGCTTCCGGCTTCGCCAAACCCGCGACCGGAACCGGCGTGTTCCGCCTCGACCGGTCCAACTGGGCGCACGTCATGGACGGTCTGCCCGTCGACGCGCTGCGCGGCATCGGCCGCCGCACCGCCGCGAAGCTCGGCACCCACGGCCTGCGCACCGTCGGCGAGCTCGCCGCCGCCGACCCGTCCGCGCTCGCCGAGACCTTCGGCCCCCGCAACGGACCCTGGCTCGTCGCCGTCGCCCGCGGCTACGACCCCACCCCGGTCGACCCGGCGCCGTACCGTCCCCGCTCCTACGGTCGCGAGATCACCTTCCAGGAGGACGTCACCGACCCGGAACGGCTGCGCGCCGAACTCACCCGCCTCGCCGCTCTGGTCGCCGCCGACCTCGCCGAGCACGACCTGCTCGCCGGACGCGTCGTCGTCAAGGTCCGCGACTCCCGCTTCCGCACCCGCAGCCACGCGCACCGCCTCGCCGGCCCCACCCGTTCCGCGGAAGCCCTCGCCGCTGCCTCCCGCGAAGCACTCACCGCGCTTCCCCGCGATCGCCCCACCCGCCTCATCGGCACCCGAGCAGAGCTCCTGACCAGCGCAGATCCGGTAAAGGAGGGGGGATGAAGATCCTCTGCGTACGGTGCGCTAAGCTTTCCATACACCGCAAGACAGCGGGTGTGGCCGGGACGTGGCGCAGCTTGGTAGCGCACTTGACTGGGGGTCAAGGGGTCGTGGGTTCGAATCCCGCCGTCCCGACGGTCTAGAGGGCCTTCGCAGATCAGACACTGCGAAGGCCCTCTTTTCATGCTCTTGGTCGGTTCTTCGAAGTCGAGCACGCCGTTGCTGGACCCCTGACTTCGGAGGTTTCCGATGCCCATTCTCGATCTTGATCGGCGCACCGGGGCACTGTCCCCGACGCGGACCGGATTCCTGGCCGCGGTAGGGGTTCAGGCAGCGCTGCGGGTGGTGGCGGGCCGGCGGCGTCGCGCGGGGTCGGTGATCGCCGGCGGGGTGTAGGCCATGTCCAGGGCGCCGACGTCGGCGCCCGGCGGGACGATCGCGTCGATCCGGTCCAGGACGTCGTCGGACAGGGTGGTGTCCAGCCCGTCGAGGAGATCGCGCAGGTGCTCCGTGGTCCGCGGACCGATGATCGCTGAGGTGACGCCGGGGTGCGCGATGGTGAACGCGACGGCCAGGTGGGACAGCGGCATGCCCGCGTCGGCGGCGAGCGGGATCAGCTGTTCCACGACGTCGAGGCGGTGTTCGTCGGACAGGTGCGCGAAGCCGAAGTTCGCCCGGCGCGAATCGGGCGCCGTGCCCTTCCGGTACCGCCCGGTCAACATGCCTTGCGCCAACGGGCTCCACACCAGGGCGCCCACGCCGTACTGCTCGCACACGGGGAGCACGTCGCGTTCGATGCCGCGGTTGAGCAGCGAGTACGGCGGTTGCTCGGTCCGCATCCGGTGCAGCCCGCGCCGCTCGGCGACCCACTGGGCCTGCACGATCTCGTGCGCGGGCGTGGTGGAGGAGCCGAACGCCCGGATCTTGCCCGCGCGCACCAGGTCGGTGAGCGCGGACAGGGTCTCCTCGACGTCGGTCGCCGGATCGGGCCGGTGCATCTGGTAGAGGTCGATGTGGTCGGTGCCCAGCCTGCGCAGCGAGCCTTCGACGGCCCGGGTGATCCAGCGGCGCGAATTGCCCCGCGCGTTCGGGTCGTCGCTCATGGCCCCGTGCGCCTTGGTGGCCAGCACGACGTCGTCCCGGCGGTGGGCGAGGGCCTTGCCGACGATCTCCTCGGATTCGCCGCGGGCGTAGACGTCGGCGGTGTCGATGAAGTTGATGCCCGCGTCCAGCGCCGTGTGGATGATGCGGGTGCAGTCGTCGTGATCGGGGTTTCCGAGCGCTCCGAACATCATCGCGCCCAGCGCGTAGGGGCTGACCTTGATGCCGGTGCCGCCCAGCGTGCGGTACTCCACGGGGGTCCTCTCGGTGGGTGCGGCACTCCCGCCGCACAATCGGAACCTTGTTCCGGAACAACGATACGGAACCACGTTCCGGATCGCAACGCAGGTGGTGTCGGTTGGGTGCGCGACGCCCCGATCGGGCCGGTGCGGCGAATGCGGCCCGTCGGCGTTCCGGGAAAATGCCGCATTCGTGGTCGCATGTCCGAGATCGGTGGTGTTCCGGATAACGGATCGGTGGACATCGGGCCGGTTCGGGCCGGTCCCGGGGATAGGTTCAGACCTCGTCGCACCCTCGAGAACGGATTGGCCGCAGCATGAAGCCGACGAGCGCGGAGCACGAACCCCACGTACCGGCGAGCTCGACTCCGCGCGAGATCACCGCCAAGGCCGTCGTCCTCGGCATCGTCCTCGCGGCGATCCTCGCCGGGGCCAACGCCTACCTGGGGCTGAAGGTCGGGCTGACCGTGTCGGCCTCGATCCCGGCGGCCGTGATCTCGATGGCGGTGCTGCGGCTGCTGCGCGGATCGACGGTGGTGGAGAACAACATCGTCCAGACCGCGGCCTCGGCCGGTGAGTCGCTCGCCGCGGGCGTGATCTTCACGCTGCCCGCGCTGGTGCTGCTGGGCTATTGGGACGGGTTCCCATTCCTGCCGGTCGCGACGATCGCGCTGTGCGGCGGGGTGCTGGGCGTGCTGTTCACCGTGCCGCTGCGGCGCGCGCTCATCGTGGAGAAACCGCTGCGGTTCCCGGAGGGCGTCGCCACGGCCGAAGTGCTCAAGGCCGGTGAGCGCGGCGGGCGCAGCGCGGTGCACATCACCGTCGCGGGGCTCGCCGGGGCGCTGCTGAAGTTCCTGCAGAGCGGGCTGGGCCTGGTGTCGTCCACGGTGACCGGGTCGGTGAAGGCCGGTGGGGTCGTGGTCGGGCTCGGCAGCGAGCTGGGCGTGGCGCTGCTGGGCGTCGGCTACATCGTCGGGCTGAACATCGCGTTCCTGGTGTTCCTCGGCGGCGGACTCGCCTGGTTCGCGGGGATCCCGCTGTACATGGTGTTCGCGGACCCGGCGCAGCTGCACTCGATCGTCGGGGACGCGACCGGCTACGACGCGGCGGAAGCGGTGTGGGACGAGAAGATCCGCTACCTCGGCGTCGGCGCGATGGCCGTCGGCGGGGTGTGGGCGCTGCTGTCGGTGGTGCGGCCGATGATCGCCAGCATCCGGTCCTCGGTGGCCGCGGTGCGCGCCCAGCGCGGTGGGGGAGCGGCGGACGTGCCGCGCACCGAGCGGGACATCCCGGCGAACTGGCTGCTGTACGGGACGCTGGCGATGGCGGTGCCGGTGCTGCTGGTGTTCCTGTTCGTGGTGGACCGCTCGCGGCTGGAGGTCGGCGGCGGCCTGTTCGCCGCGACGATCGCGTTCGGGGTGCTGTTCGCGCTGGTGGCCGGGTTCTTGTTCTCCTCGGTGTCCGGGTACATGACCGGGCTGGTGGGCTCGTCGAACAACCCGGTGTCCGGGGTGACGGTGCTGACGTTGCTGGCGAGTTCGTTGCTGCTGCTGGTGATCCTCGGCGTGCAGATCGACTTCGCGGGGGACGAGGCGAAGGCGACGATCGCCGCGTCGACCGCGGTGCTGATCTCCGGGGTGGTCAGCTGCGCGGCGGCGATCGCCGGGGACAACCTGCACGACCTCAAGACGGGGCACCTGCTCGGGGCGACGCCGTTCAAGCAGCAGGTGATGCTGGTGGTGGGCGTGGTCGTCTCGGCGCTGTGCATCGCGCCGATCCTGTCGGTGCTGTACGCGGCCTACGGGATGGGGAACTCGTTCCCGCGGCCGGGCATGGATCCCTCGGAGTCGTTGCAGGCCCCGCAAGCGGCGTTGATGAGTTCCATCGCGCAGGGCGTCTTCGGCGGCGGCCTGCCGTGGGGGATGATCTGCGGCGGTGGTGTGCTGGCGGTCGCGCTGATCGTCGCGGACCGGCTGCTGGAGCGGCGTGGCGCGGCGTTCCGGACGCCGGTGCTGGCGGTCGCGGTGGGCCTGTACCTGCCGCTGGAGCTGTCGGTGCCGATCTTCGTGGGTGGCGTGATCGCCTACCTGGTGTCCCGCCGCAAGCGCGGTTCGGAGTCCGGCGGCGGGCCGGGGCTGCTGTTCGCCTCGGGGCTGATCACCGGTGAGGCGCTGGTGGGGATCGTGCTGGCCATCCCGTTCGCCATCGCGCAGAGCGCCGACGTGTTCGCGATCAGCCCGGCGGCGCTGGGGATGTCGGAGGCGTCGTTCTCGGTGCTCACCGACGTGCTCGGGGTGGCGGCGTTCGTGTTCTTCGTGCTGTGGCTGTACCGGACGGCGCGCAAGGCGGAGTGATCCCGCCGGCCGGGCGCGGCCGTTCGGGTGACTGTGCTGGTGACCACGGGGCCTTGTGGGTTAGGCAAGCCTGTCTTTAATGTTCGGCTGTGTCCCCGAACTCATCGCAGCAACCGGCCGGCGTGCGCGCCCGCGAAGTGGACGTCGCCTACGGCCGCGACGTCGTCGTGCACGGCGCGTCGATCTCCCTGGTCGCGGGGGAGGTGACCGTGCTGATCGGGCCGAACGGCAGCGGGAAGTCGACGCTGCTGCGCGCCCTCGCGCGGCTGCACCCGCCGGTCGCCGGTGCCGTGTCGTTCGCCGACGGCGCCGAGCTGCGCGCGCTGTCCGGCAAGGACCTGGCCCGCCGGATCACCCTGCTCTCGCAGCAGCGCACCGCGCCGGGCGGGTTGAGCGTGCGGGAGCTGGTGGAGTTCGGCAGGCATCCGCACCGCTCGCGCTGGGGCGGCCGCGACCCGGAGGGGCCGGCCGCGGTGGAGCGCGCGATGGCGCTGACCGGTCTCGCGGGCATCGCCGACCGGCCGGTGCAGGCGCTCTCCGGCGGGCAGGCGCAGCGGGTGTGGCTGGCGAGCTGCTTGGCCCAGGACACCGAACTGGTGCTGCTGGACGAGCCGACGACCTTCCTCGACCTGCGCTACCAGGTGGAGATCCTCGACGTGATCCGCGAACTCGCCGACGAGCACGGCGTCGGCGTGGGTGTCGTGCTGCACGACCTCGACCAGGCGGCGGCGGTCGCCGACCGGGTGCTGCTGCTGGAGGACGGGCGGGTCGCCGCGGAGGGCGCGCCGGACGAGGTGCTGACCTCGGCGAACCTCACCCGCGCCTACGGCATCCAGGTGGACGTCGAGGTCGATCCCGCGGACGGGTGCATCCGCACGCGCGCCGTCGGCCGCTTCAACACTTCCGGCGTTCGCGCCCCCTCGGCCTGACCGGCGCCGCCGGTCACCCTCCAGGTAGGAGAATCATGCGCAGGACCAGAGCGATCATCGGGCTGTGCGCGGCCGCCGCGTTCTTCGCGGCGGGTTGCGGCACCACCGAGCAGGCAGGTGGCCGGGAGAAGTCGGCGAGCGGCGGTGATCCGGTGACGGTCGTCGACTCCCGCGGCGAGGAGGTCACCCTCGACGGGCCCGCGAAGCGGGTCGCGGCCACCGAGTGGAACGGCACCGAGAGCCTGGTGTCCCTCGGCGTCATGCCCGTCGGAGTGTCCGATGTGGACGGTTACGGCAAGTGGGTGGGTGCGGCGCCGCTGGACGGCACCGCCAAGGACCTCGGCACCCGCGGGGAGCCGAGCCTCGACGCGCTCGGCGCACTGGACCTGGACCTGGTGGTCGTCACCGACAGCCTCAGCGAAGGGGCGCTGGCGCAGGTCGAGCAGATCGCGCCGGTGGTCGTGATCAAGGGCGGCGGTGCACCGGACCCGATCGGCACCATGTTCGAGAACCTGGACCTGATCGCGAAGGCGACCGGCACCGAGGACGCCGCCGCCCGGTTGCGCACCGAGTTCGACGCGAAGATCGCCGAAGGCCGCACCGCGGTCGAGCGGGCCGGTGCGCTGGACGACCCGGTCGCGTTCTCCGACGCCTACGTGACCTCCGGTGAGGTGAGCATCCGCCCGTTCGCGAAGGGCTCGCTGGTCTCCGAGGTGTTCGACCGCATCGGTCTGCGCAATCCGTGGCCGATGGCGGGCGACCCGGACTACGGGCTCGCCTCCGCCGACGTGGAAGGGCTCACCCAGCTGCCCGACGTGCGGTTCTGGTACGAGGCCAACGGTTCGGAGACCGACGCTTACGGCGAGGAGCTGCGGGACAACGCGATCTGGAAGAACCTGCCGTTCGTGCGCAGCGGCAAGGTGCAGCGGCTGCCCGATTCGCTGTGGATGTTCGGCGGGCCGAAGTCCATGGAGCAGTACGTCGACGCCGCGATCGCGGCGCTGAAGGCGTAGTCCGTGACGACGCTCGTCCGTCCACCCGCCCCGCCGGTCGCGGTCATCCGGCGGGGCGGGCCGCTGGTGCTGCTGGTGGTGGGGCTGGCCGCGCTGGTCGTGCTGGGCGCCGCGGTGCACCTCACCCAGGGCACGTCCAGCGTGGACTTCGGCGCGCTGCTGCACCTGGTGCTCGGCGGCGGCACCGACACCACCGCGGCCGTGGTGGTGGAGTCGCGGTTGCCGCGGCTGCTCACAGCGCTGCTGGTCGGCGCGGCCCTCGGCATCGCGGGGGCGGTGCTGCAATCGGTGGCGCGCAACGTGATGGCCTCCCCGGACACGCTCGCCGTGGACGCGGGCGCGCACCTGGCGATCGTCGCGGTCGCCGCGTTCGGCGTCTCGTTCCCGGTGCTGGGCACCACGGCGATCGCGTTCGTCGGCGGGCTCGCCGCGGCCCTGCTGGTGATCTCGCTGTCCGGCATGGGCGGCACCGGGATCGTGCGGCTGGTGCTCGCCGGGACCGCGATCGCGTTCGCGATGCACTCGCTGACCCGGATGTTGCTGCTGCTGTTCGACCAGGAGACGCAGGGGCTGTTCGCCTGGGGTTCCGGCTCGCTCGGGCAGACGGGGCTGGGCGGTATCCGGGCGGTGGCGCCGGTGATGGGCATCGCGCTCGTGCTCCTGCTGCTGCTGTCCCGGCGGCTGGACCTGGTGTACCTCGGCGACGACCACGCGCGGACCCTCGGTGTCCACGTGGGACGGATCCGGTTCGCCTCGATCGCGCTGGCGGTGCTGCTGGCGGCGGCTTCGGTGACCTTGGCGGGCCCGGTGGGGTTCGTCGGGCTCGCCGCGCCCGCGGTGGTGCGGCTGCTGTCCAACCGGGTTCCGGGCCTGCACCGGCACGCGGCGTTGCTGCCGATCTCCGGCGCGATGGGCGTGGTGCTGCTGCTGGGCGCGGACGTGCTGCTGCGGGCGCTGATCGGCGCGCAGACCGCGTTGGAGATTCCCACCGGGGTGGCGACCACGCTGGTCGGCGCGGTGTTCCTGGTAGTGCTGTGCCGCAACATCCGGGTCACCGCGTCCGCCGCGGAGCCGCCGGCGGCGGGTGTCCGCGGCGGCGTGTCGGCCCGGCGGGTTCGGCTGGTCGTCGGAGCGCTGGTGCTGCTGCTGGTCGCGGTGGCGATCGGCGCGGTGCTGCTGGGCGACGTCCTGCTGCTGCTCGGCGACCTGGCGAACTGGGCGAGCGGGCAGGCCGGGCCGATCGTCAGCAACGTGATGTCGAACCGGGTGCCGCGGGTCGTGGCGGCGGTGCTGGCGGGGGCGGCGCTGGCGCTGGCCGGAGCCGCGATCCAGGCGGTGGCGCGGAACCCGCTGGCCGAGCCGGGGATCATCGGCGTCGCGGGCGGTGCCGGGCTCGGCGCGATCACGGTGATCACCCTGTGGTCGGGGGCCGGGTTCTGGGTGCAGGCGGGCGGTGCCGGGCTCGGTGCGGCCGTGGCGACGCTCGTGGTGTTCGCGATGGCGGCGAAGGGCGGTTTCGCCGGGGAACGACTGGTGCTGATCGGCTTCGGCGTCCAGGCGGCCACGCAGGCGCTGGTGACGCTGCTGATCACGCTGTCCGACCCGTGGAACGAGACGAAGGCGCTGACCTGGCTGGGCGGCTCCACCTACGGGCGTTCCTACGAGCACCTGGTGCCGATGGTGCTGGCGCTGCTGGTGCTGGTGCCGGTGCTGGTCCGCGCCCGCGGCGAGCTGGACCTGCTGTCGGTGGACGAGGAGACGCCGCGGGTGCTGGGTGTGCACGTGCCCGGGGCGCGGTTGCTGCTGCTGTGCTGCGCGGTGCTGCTGACCGGTACCGCGGTGGCCGGGGTCGGGGTGATCGCGTTCGTCGGGTTGATCGCGCCGCACGCGGCGCGGGCGATCGTGGGCAGGCGGCACTCCCGGATGTTGCCGGTGGCGGCGCTGCTGGGCGGGGTGCTGGTGTGCGTGGCCGACGTGGTGGGCCGCGCGGCGATCGCCCCGGCGCAGCTGCCCGCCGGGATGATGACGGCGCTGGTCGGCGCGCCGTACTTCGTGTGGTTGCTGCACCGCGACCGCACTCGCTGAGCCCCGGCAGGTGAACGGCCGGGGCGGGCCGTTCACCTGGCCGGTGCGCGCGGAGTCAGGCGTCGAGCAGCAGGACCACGTGCAGGGTCCGCGGCCCGTGGACTCCCTCGACCCGGTCCAGCTCGATGTCCGAGGTCGCCGACGGCCCGCTGATCAGCGTCGTCGGCCGCACCGGGTCGAGCCGCGCCACCGCCTCCGGCACCCCGGCGACCACCGAGGACAGCGCCACCACGCACACGTGCAGGTCGGGGACCAGGGTCAGCGCCCGGCGGCCCTGGTCGGCCGACGAGTCCAGGAAGATCGTGCCGGTCTCCGCGCAGCTCACCGCCGACCCGGTCACCACCCCGTCCAGCTCGTCCAGCCGCGCGGGCGGCACCTCCGCGGAGTCGACGGTGACCTCCCCGTCGAACTCGGCGAGCCACCGGCGGTCCAGCCCGGCGGGGATGCCGATCCGGCGGGCGCCGCGCAGCGCCGTCGCGATCGCGCCCGGCGCCTCGGCGGTGTCGCACTGGTGCACGGAGGCGCGGTAGTCCTCCAGGCGGTCCACGAGCAGTTCCCGCCGCCGTTCCGGGGGCAGCGACCGGCGTCGCCGGTAGTCGCGCGGCACCTGCACGGCGTCGGGCGGGGCGAGGGCGAGCGCGTCGCGCACCCGGCCCAGCACGGTCTCCCGGGCGTTCACCGCGCACCTCCTTCGCGCCGGGCCCGTTCGATCGCGGCCCGGCCTTCGGTGGAGTCCCACCACTGCCGGAACGTCCGCTTCGGCGGCACCGGCAGGTCGCGCGCCGAGGTCCACGCGCTGCCCGGCGGCGGCAGCGCCCGGATCCGCCCGCCGCGCCCTAGCAGCCTGCCGAGCTGCGCCGCGCGCTGCGCCGCCGTCCACCGCCCGGCCGAGGCCATCGCCGCGGAGGCCGCCTTCATCAGCGCCTGCTCGGCGTCGAACCCGGCCTGCTCCACGTGCTGGTGGCGCAGTTCCACCAGCAGCGACGGGATGTCGATCTTCACCGGGCAGGCGTCGAAGCAGGCCCCGCACAGGCTGGAGGCGTAGGGCAGCGAGCCGTTCGGGTCGCCGGACCCGGTGTCCATCCCGGCCAGCTGCGGGGTGAGCACCGCCCCGATCGGCCCCGGGTAGGTCGAGCCGTAGGCGTGCCCGCCGGTCCGCTCGTACACCGGGCACACGTTCAGGCAGGCCGAGCAACGGATGCAGTGCAGCGCCTCGCGCCCGACCTCGTCGGCGAGGGTGGCGGTGCGCCCGTTGTCCAGCAGCACCAGGTGGAACTCGCCCGGTCCGTCGCCGGGGGTGACGCCGGTCCACATCGAGGTGTACGGGTTCATCCGCTCGCCGGTGGAGGAGCGCGGCAGCAGTTGCAGGAAGACTTCGAGGTCCGCGTAGCTGGGGATCAGCTTCTCCAGCCCCATCACGGTGATCAGCGTCTCCGGCATGGTCAGGCACATCCGCCCGTTGCCCTCGGATTCCACGACCGAGAGCGTTCCGGTGTCGGCGACGCCGAAGTTCGCCCCGGAGATCGCGACCCGTGCGCGCATGAACCGGTCGCGCAGGAACCGCCGGGACGCGTCGGCGAGGTGCGCCGGGTCGTCGTCGAGGTCGGGGTCGACGCCGGGCATGGCGCGCAGGAAGATCTCCCGGATCTCCGCGCGGTTGCGGTGGATCGCGGGAACGAGGATGTGCGAGGGCCGGTCCGCGCCGAGCTGCACGATCAGTTCGGCGAGGTCGGTCTCGATGGCGGCGATGCCCTCGTCGGTGAGGTGCTCGTTGAGGCCGATCTCCTGGGTGGCCATCGACTTGACCTTGAGCACTTCCTCGGAGCCGGTGCCGCGGACGAGGCGGGTGACGATCGCGTTGGCCTCGGCGGCGTCGCGTGCCCAGTGCACGGTCCCGCCGCGCGCGGTCACGGCCTGTTCGAACCGCTCCAGGAGTTCCGGCAGCCGGGACAGCACGTCGCGCTTGATCGCGGCGCCGGCGGAGCGCAGCTCCTCCCAGTCGGGCAGTTCGCCGGTGACGGCGATCCGCTTGTCCCGGATGGTGCGGGTGGCCTTGCCGACGTTGCGGCGCAGCTGCGCGTTGCCGAGCTCGGTGCGGGCCGCCGCCGGGAACGGTTCGCTGCCGCGGATGTTGCCGGTTCCGCGCGGCGGAGCGGTGGGCATGCCGAGGAACGTGCCGCTCATGCGAGTGCTCCCTGCTTCGGCGCGATCTTGCGTTCGGTGGTGGCGAGGATCTCGGCGAGGTGCTTGGTGCCGACTCCGGTCTGCAACCGGGACAGGCCACCGCCGATGTGCATCAGGCAGGACGAGTCCCCGGCGGTGCAGTACTCGGCGTCGGTGGCGCCGACGTTGCGCAGCTTGTCCGAGAGCATCGCCGTGGAGGTGTCGGCGTTCTTCAGCGCGAAGGTGCCGCCGAACCCGCAGCACTGGTCGGCTTCGGGCAGTTCCACCAGGTCGATCTCGCGCACGGCGCGCAGCAGCCGCAGCGGCTTGTCCCCGACCCGCAGCATCCGCAGCGAGTGGCAGGTGGGGTGGTAGGTCACCCGGTGCGGGAAGGTCGCGCCGACGTCGACCACGCCGAGGACGTCGACGAGGAACTCGGCGAGCTCGTAGGTCTTCGCCCGGGAGCGCACGACCTGGTCGCGGAGCCCGGGACGGCCGAAGCGCTCGGCGACGATCTCGTGCTGGTGGCGGATGGAGCCGGCGCAGGATCCGGAGGGCACCACCACGGCGTCGATGGACTCGTCGGCGAAGCAGGCCGCGTGGTTCTCGACCAGCGGCAGCGCCTCGCGCTGGTACCCGGTGTTGACGTGCATCTGCCCGCAGCAGGTCTGCGCCTCCGGGAACACCACGTCCTGGCCGAGCCTGCTCAGCAGCAGGGCGGTGGCCTGGATCGCGTCCGGGAACAGCGTGTCGCCGAGGCAGGTGGCGAACAGGGCTACCCGCATGCGTCGGACTCCCTTCGTGTGGTCTGACCACACCGTAGCCGGGGTGGGCGAGTTCGGGAACGGGCGGTGTCCGACCGCCTCCGGTCAGCGTTGCGGCAGTGGGCGGCGCCCGCAACGCGCGGCGCCACGACCTCGATAGGCTCCGAGGGTGGTGAACGCTGGGCCGCGGGCGTGGGAACGGGTGCTCGCGCAGATCGAGGACGACCTGCTGCAGGGCCGGATCGCGCCCGGGCAGCGCCTGCCGGGGGAACGGGCGCTGGCCGAGGAGCTGGGGGTCGGGCGCTCCTCGGTGCGCGAGGCGATGCGGGTGCTGGAGGCGCTGGGCCTGCTGCGCGCCCAGACCGGTTCCGGGCCGGAGGCGGGCGCGGTGATCCTGGCCCGCCCCACCGGCGGCATGAGCGCGCTGCTGCGGTTGCAGGTGGCGGGGCAGGGCTTCCAGGTGCGCGACGTGGTGCGCACCAGGCTCGTGCTGGAGACGGCGTCGGTCACCGAGCTGGCCGGTGCGGCCGCGGAGCTCGCCGCGGCGGAGGAACTGCTCGACGCGATGGACGAGCCGGATCTCGCCCCGGCCGAGTTCCTGGCGCTCGATGCCCAGTTCCACCTGACCCTGGCGCAGGCCGCGGGCAACGAGGTGGTCGCGGTGATGATGTCCGGGCTGCGTGACTCGATCGAGCACTACACCCGCGAGACGGTCCCGCTGCTGGATTCGTGGGCGGCCACCTCGACCCGGTTGCGCGCGGAGCACCGCGAGGTGCTGGCCGCGATCCGGGACGGCGACGGCGCGCTGGCGGGCCGACGGGTCACCGCGCACATCAAGGGCTACTACGCCGACGGCGGCCTGGCGCTCTGAGGTCGGGGTAGCGGGGACGTCGAGGTGGCGGGGACGTCGGGTGGCGGGCCCGCCCCGCCGAGCCCGTCGGGCCGTTCGACGCGGCGGGTCAGACGCTGCGCAGCACGGAGACGACGACGCCGAGGACGGTGGCGTGGTCGCCGTCGATGACCTCGTAGGCCGGGTTCCGCGGCTCCAGCAGCACGTGCCCGTTGCGCTTCCGGTACACCTTCACCGTCGCCTCGTCGTCGAGCAGCGCGGCGACGATCTGCCCCGAGTGCGCTTCGGGCTGCTGCTTGACGATCACGGTGTCCCCGTCGCAGATCGCGGCGTCGATCATCGAGTCACCGCGCACCCGCAGCGCGAACACGGTGCCGCGCCCGGCGAACTCGCGCGGCAGCACGAGGGTGTCGTCGAGGTGCTCGTCGGCGGCGATCGGCGTCCCGGCGGCGATGTCGCCGACCACGGGCACCGTCACCGAGTCCGCGTCGTTCCGCGACGCGGAGGTCTCGCGCAGGAACGCGCGCACGTCGATGGGCCGGGACACGGTGTCGCTGCGCCGCAGGAAGCCCTTGTCCTCCAGGCTCGCCAGGTGCTTGGACACCGAGGAGGTGGAGCGCAGGCCGACGGCCTCGCCGATCTGCCGGGTGCTCGGCGAGTACCCGTGCCGCACCACCCAGTCGCGGATCGTCGCGAGGATCCGCTGCTGGCGCAGCGGCAGCGACGAGGCGTCCAGGTGCTCGAACGGGTCAAGATCGTCGTAGCCGGTCATCCGCCGAATGGTAGATCCCGCCACCCCGAACCCGATCACCGGCACGCCGACGGTCCCGGAGGAGGCAGAATCCTCGGCGTGCCGCCCGCTCCGCTCTCGCCGCCGCTACCCGGGAATCCGGTGCCGCCGCACGGATCGCGGGCGTCGTTCCGCTTGCCGGCGGGTCGCACGCTCGCCAGCGCAGAGCTCGACGGGCCCGCTGCGCGGCTCGTCGACGACGCGCGGGGCCTGTTCGCGGCGGCGGATCCGGTGCTGGTGCACGGGGACTTCCAGTCGGGCAACGCGCTCTGGGCGGACGCCCGGTTGAGCGGCGTCGTCGACTGGGAGGGAGCCGCGTGCGGTCGCCGGCGGCACGCGGAGTGGACCGGCGAGCTGGTGCGGCGCGCGCCGGTCAGGGGGTGGGGAGGATGAGGCAGGTGGTGGTGGCGTGGGCGATCAGCTTGCCCGCCTCGTCGTGGACCTTGCCCTCGGCGGTGGCGGTGCGGCGCCCGGCGTGCACGACGGTGCCTTCGGTGGTGAGGACCTGGCCGTCGGTGCGCGCGGCGCGGATGTAGTTCACCTTGAGCTCCAAGGTGGTGTAGCCGACGCCCGCGGGCAGCGTGGTGTGCACGGCGCAGCCCATCGCCGAGTCCAGCAGCGTCGCGGCGATCCCGCCGTGCACGGTGCCGAGGGGGTTGGCGAAGTCCGGCCGGGTGTCCAGCGAGACCACGATGCGCCCGTGCTCGACCACGTCGAAGCGCATCCCGAGCAGGCCGCCGATGGACGGGGCGCCGTCGAAGGCCCCGGACTGCACCTGGCGCAGCAGTTCCAGTCCGGACGGGGCGGTGGATTCGGTGGTGGACATGGGCTTCTCCTCGGGTGGCGTGCGTTCCGCCGCGATGCTACCGAGCAGTAATTTATGGTCGGGGGTGATGTGGCGCGGATCGCTCGATCCGCTCGACGAGCACCGGGCCGTGCGCTCGCCGAGCAGCGGCCCCCCCCCGGGGGGGGGGGGGCGCGGCCCGCGCGGCCGGGGCCGCCCCCCCCCCCCCCCGGGGGCCCGGCCCCCCCCCCGGGGGCGGGCGCCCCCCCCC